>JACQYL010000104.1 GCA_016208165.1 Deltaproteobacteria bacterium | reverse complement strand
GCGGCTTATCTACGCCACGTACTCAAAGGCAGAAGGTTGGGTACAGTCTCACAAGCCTCCCCACCCGGGTAGCTAATCCGGATGGTTTAAATATAATATACAAGGTTGGGTTAGCGAGCAAAGCGAGCGTAACCCAACATAGGTACCTTCGTTCCTCAACCCAATCCGCGATCCTGTGGCCGGACGCACCTCACACCTATCGCTTCAAAGCCCGATGCACGAGTTGGGTGATGTCCAGGACCTCGAGAGCAATCTTGTTTCGTCTCACGTACGTGGTCATCGTCCGAACGCATTGTTGGCAGGCAGTGACCACGGCCTGGGCGCCGGTACTCAGGACTTCCTCGATTTTCTGTTTAGCGATTTCAGCGGACAACTCGGCATCGATCATCTCGAGATTGCCCCCTCCCCCGCAGCAGCTGCAGTTCTCACGATTTCTCGGAAGCTCCACCAGATTGACACCCGGAATGGAACGGATCGCTTCCCTGGGTGCATCGTAGACCCGCGCACCACGTCCCAGGTCGCAGGGATCATGATACGTTACGGTCAGAGGGAGTTCCTTGAGCGGAATCCGGTTCTCTCTCACCAGCTCCGTCAGAAACTGGGATGCATGGTGGATTTCGATCTCACGAGGGTAGTGTTCTCTCCACGTCTGGTAACACGAGGGGCAAGCAAAAATGACCCGTTTGGCTTCTTTCCCTCGAACCGCCTCGATGTTGTGCTCCATGAACTCGCCGAACATCTCCTTCAGGCCCGCCCCCATCAGCGGAAATCCACAGCACCACTCGTCCTCGCCCAATAGGGTGAAATCCACACCGCCCACTTCGAGTATTTCCGCGAGGGCAATGGGAATTTTCTGGGCCAGCGGGAAATAGGCGGCTACACAGCCCGTAAAATAAACGACCTCCGCATTTTCCCTGATGTGCCCATGGTCCGGCGCATCGCTCATGTCTTCCACCCACTCGGCCCGCTCCTCGTTGTCCTCCCCGAAAACGTTCCGGCTCTTCTCGAGGTTCTCGCCGATCATGTCGATCTTCTTCGGGTAGGTCCCGGAATGAACCAGATCCTGTCGAAGAGACAGCCACAACTCTCTGAGACGGATGCCCACCGGACAGACTTCCTCGCAGTTGCCGCACAGTGTACACCTGAAAACCGTATTGCTGAACTGTTTGCGCTGCTCGTCCGATGGTCCGAACTTTCCGAAAAGCTTCCTGAGCAGGCCGGTCCGGGTTCTTAGAATTCGCTTGAGACCTTTCATGCGGTACACGGCGGACAGCTCGCCATCGAGGGAAGCCCCCACGGCAGGGCACACGTCGGCGCACATCCGGCAATTGGTGCACGCTTCCATTTCGAAAAGCTGTTTTACGCTGTAATCCCGATTGGACATATTACTGTTCGCGATATTTTTCGATGTCGGCCAGAACCCACTTCTCCACGGCTTCGGGTCCGTGGATCAGGTCTTGAAGTTCTCCCTTGTCATCGGGCTTGATTTTGTACATCCACCCTTTGCCGTAGCAGTCTTCGTTGATCAGACCGGGATTGGTCTCGAGTTCTTCGTTCACCGCCGCCAACTCTCCGCCGACAGGGGCGTTCACCTTCCCCAGCCATTTGCCCGATTCCACCTTGGCGAACTTCTTTCCTTTTGTCAGAGCCTTGCCTTCGTCCGGAAGTTGCACGTACACGATGTCGCCGGCCAGTTTCCGGGCAAAATCATCCATACCCATGACTAGCAGGTCCCCTTCGTCCCGGATCCAGTAATGGTTCTCTTCATAATACAGTTCGTCCGGCATGTTGTATTCCTGAACCTTCACGCTGACCTCCTCTCTGTTCCCGTTCGGCGGTGCTCGGAAAAAACGTAGCCTTTAGCGGGGGAAAACTTTTTCCAACGTTTTCCCCCGAACCCCTTTTCAAAACCTTCAATGCAGGCGCCACCCTTCGACAAGCTCTGGGCAGGCTCCTTCGGGAGGGGCACACAGCATCCCGCTCCGGCCAAGGCGGAGCGGAAATGCATGGAAATCTTAAAGAGATTCTGAGGGATCCGCGTCCGGCGGATGATTGTTTCCCTCCGTATTCTTGCACCTTAATACTAGTCCTCTTCCTCCAGCAATCCGTTAATGAACTCCGTAGTGTTATACACCTTGAACGCCTGTTTGCGAAGCTTTGCGTTTGAAAGATTGTGCCTGCACGAGTTGCACTCCGTGAGCACGATATCGACTCCCGCGTCTTCCGCCTCGGCCAATCTGCGGCGGGCCATGGCGAGGGAATTCTTGGGATACGCTCCCCTTACGCCTCCACCGGCCCCGCAGCACAGAGCGTCCGCGTGGTGATGCGCCATCTCCACGAAGTTCGGTGCGATCCTCCGGATGGTGCGCCGGGGCTCTTCATAGATCCCACAGTGCCTTCCCAGATCGCACGGATCATGGTACGTCACCCGCTTGTCGGTTTTCACTCCGAAATCGAAATCCGCCAGGAACTGCGACAAATGAACGATCCGGAGGTTCTTGTCCCGAAGCTCGGCATACTGGGGTTTATCCTTGAAGGTACGAAAGCAGTACGGGCAGCCCGTGATCAACGTTTTTGAGCCCGTAGCCAGAATGACTTCCACGTTCTTTCTCGCCAGATCTTCATTCATCCGATAACCGACGTCTTCCAGCACGCCGGAGCAACACACTTCGTCGACCAGGGTGTAGTCCAGATCGAGACGATCCAGCAAGTCCAGGGTCGCCGTGGTGGCTTCGTCTTCCCTGTAGGAGCCTACGCATCCGATAAAATAGACGCACTCCGCTTTTCGGTTCCGCTCCCGTTCAAAATCCTCCGGCTCGTCCTCCGCATAGATGTTGGTGTGGTTTTCAAGGACCTCGTTCATTCCTTTGAAGGCCGGATGGCAGGATCCGATACTGACCATGTCTTTTCTGACCTGTTTGATGATTTCCGGCACGTTCACGCCCGACGGACAATTTTGTGCACAACTGGCGCAGGTGGTGCACTGAAACAGCGTCTCGATGAGTTGGTCATCCAACGGTATCTCGCCGTCCATTACCTCTTTCAACAGCAGCATTTTGCCCCGCGCGTTGTAGGAAGGTCGGAGCGTTGCTCCAAAAAGAGGGCAAACCGCCTGGCAAAAGCCGCATCGCGAGCACTGCAGGATCTGCTTGCGGTATTTTCGTTCGAAATCGTACTTAGCTTCCACCTAGACCTCCAATGCCATCTTGCCGGGGTTCAGAATATTGTTGGGATCGAGAAGCCGCTTGATGCCGCGCATCACGTCCATGGCGGTTTCATCGTGTTCGAGACTCATAAAGGGGGCCTTGGAAAGGCCGATGCCATGTTCACCCGTAAGCGTACCCCCCAGACCGATGGCCAGATGAAACAACTCGTCACTGGCCGCGTCTTTTCGCCGTACCTGTTCAGGATCGTAACCGTCGTATAGAATCTGGGGATGCAGGTTTCCGTCCCCCGCATGACCGAACGTGGCTATCTGCAGCGAGTGTTTCTTGGCGATGGCCTCTATGCCTCTCAGCAGGTTCGTGATCTGTCCCATGGGCACGGTAACGTCTTCGAGGACGAAATGGGTCTCGATCCTGGCGAGCACGGCGTACGCGGATTTCCTCGCCTTCCATAGATCCGTCACTTCCGCTTCGCTGTTCGCCATTTTCACATCCTTGGCCTTGCTGTTTTTGAAAATGTCGACCACTTTCCCCATCTGATATTCCGTCTCTTCCTTGGTGTAGCCGTCGGTTTCGGCCAACAACATGGCCTCGACCTCCGGAAGATCGAGGTCCGTATTCTCGTTGATGGCCCGAATCGTTTCCTTACCCAGGATCTCGAGTACACTCGGAATAATGCCGCTGTGCATGATCAGAGTCACGGCGCGACCGGCGTCTTCCAGGGAATCGAAGGTCGCCGACGCGGTGCTGGTGGCCGTGGGTTTGGGATTGATCTTCAACGTAATCTCGGTAACGACTCCGAGTGTGCCTTCGGATCCTACGAACAGACGGGTCAGGTCGTATCCGGAAACGCTTTTCATGGCTTTCGATCCGGTCTTCATGATGCGACCGTCCGGCAGCACCACCTCGAGACCCAACACATAATCCCTGGTGGTCCCGTACTTGGCTCCGCGAACACCGCCGGCATTGGTGGCCACGTTTCCCCCGAGAGTGCATACTTTGCCGCTGGCCGGATCGGGGGGAAAGAAAAACCCATGACTCGCGAGCTGTTTTTCGAGGTGTGCGTACACCACGCCGGGTTGCACGACGGCCAGGCGATCTTCAATGCTGATCTTCAGGATGCGGTTCATGCGGCACAGGTCCAGAACAATCCCGCCTTTGACGGGAACCGACATACCCGAGAGGCCGGTTCCGGCGCCTCTCGGAATCACGGGAATGTCTTCCCGGTTCGCCAGCTTCAGGATCTGCGACACCTGTTCCGCCGTTTCGACCCACACGGCGCAGCTAGGCCTGTGGTGATGCTCCGACGCATCGTACGAAAACGAGACCATGTCGATGAGACGGTCCGTGTAGTTGTCCTCACCGACAATGGCGATGAGGTCCTTCTTGACATTGTCCTGCATGTTATCTTCCTCTGGTGCCCCGAGGGCTGTGAGTCCCTCACCCCGGCCCTCTCCCAGAGGGAGAGGGAGCTTTGCTCAGTCTGCCGCGGTAGAGATGGAAAAGAAATGCGGGAGCACTGAAACATAGGATTCCTTGTCCGTCTCCCCCATCCACCGGAAAAAGAGTCGGGCGCTTCCCCCAGGGTCTGTTTCCGGTTCCCCTCTCCCCCGTCCGCGGGGGAGAGGGGCAGGGTGAGGGGGCGAATATGGACAAACGCCGCCGAATTGCAGCCTCTACAGTTGCTTTTGGCGTTGCGGTCCTCCTACTTTTCCTCCTATCCCCTTTCTTCATCCTGCCGGGACGCGTTGATGGCCAATACCACGGGCGCCACGATGATGTGAAACAGACGGCTGAAAGGCAAATAGGCGATAAAAGCGCCGGTAAGAACGGCGTGGATGTACCAGACGTACGCGTAGGGCCCCGTGATACCGGCGGAGTCCGAGAACAGGCTGCCGAGCCATGCCCCGATAAAGGCCCCGCCGCCCTGAGCCGGAATTCCCGTCATGGCCATGCGCATGCCTTCCAATACAAAGCCGACTATAACGATGCCGCCGATCAAACTCAACGCGAATCGATCCTGCGGCGGCGCGCCCTTGGACCGCTGCGAACTCCCCATGAATCCGCGGGCCAGGGCCAGAGCAACGCCCAGCAGTATCATCAGTCCCGTCAGATCAAAAAGAAAAGCGGTTGCCGGCTGGTTCTTATTTACCATGATCCAACTAAAGGACCGTTCCGGCCAGCACAGCGTGCCAATCAAAGCCGTAAGTCCCCAGACAAACCGAAAAGCGATGGAATAGAAGATCAGGCTGTGAATCAGCCAGCGCGCCGGGGATTGACGCCACAGTCTTCTTTGCAGCAACACGTCCAACAAAAGGGCTTTTACAACGAGCCGTATCTTCCGGGTGGCGCCGATCGGGTGTGCAGGCGGTGTGCCTGTCTTGGAGCCGGACCACCACACGGAAGATATCAGGGCCAGCCCCGCCAGGAAAACGATCAGGGTAATCACCGTGGTCGCATCACCCACGGAAAACGTGGCTGCATGGCAGGGCATACACAAAATGCTCTTGGCGGGCAGCACCGCCGCCGCGGCGCCGACGCCGTTCCCCTTGAAATGACACCTCGTGCAGGCGGCTTCGTCCTCCATGAGGATCATGTTGTGGACCCGTGATACGGCTTCCGGAGCGCCGTCGACTGTCCATACCACCCTCCCGGCGGACGGTTCCTTGACAGGGCGCACGGGTTCAAGGTGGCACGCTTCGCAGGCAACCGTCAAATGGGCGTCGCGGGCGACCTTTTCATCGTGCGGATAGTGGCATCGCCGGCAATCGCCTAACGACCGGGCGCTGTGATTGAAGTCCGCGGCTGCGGGATGACAGGCCACGCATCCGAATCCGGCATGGGGGGAAATCCGGTAAGCCTGTGCGTCGATCAAAGGAGCCTTGCGAACGGACGGCGTTCCGGAAGGAGCATGGCAGTTGAAGCAGATATGCTGAAGCCGCTTGACCTCTTCCGGGCGCTTCAGATCCGCTTCCCGGTGGCACTCCATGCAGGCGGCCTCTTCGGCGCCAAGCGCGGGCAGGGTCGTCCGTTCCTCATGGCACACTCCACATTGGGCGCGCGGAGGTTTGGCGGGGTCGAAGTCGGCCATGCGGTTTTTGCCCAGGCTTAGCTGGTAGTGAGGATCGTGGCAGTTGATGCAGGTCTCATAGGCTTGAACGTCCTCCACTTTCAAGGCGCCGTGAAGCCCCTTGCCGAGATCTTCCTGAATCTGGTCATGGCATTCGAGGCATTGTTCCAATTTAAAGAAGTCGAGCCGGTTCCTGACAATATCGGCCGAATCCGGATGGGTATTTCGTTCGAAGTCTTCGTGGCAGTCCCGGCAGGAGATTTGGCCGTGGGCGGATACATGGAAACGGTCGGGGTCGATAAGCCAGGAAGCTCCGGCCGTGGGACATACGAACAGCATGATGCCCGAAACGAGCATGATGAAAAGCAGGCCCTTCGTCGTTCTATGTCTGCCAAGCAAGGTGCGGACGCGTGCGATCCTGATCCGAGGTGCGAGGAGCATGAGATGTACCCTTTTATTGCGGAAGCGGCCGTACAGGTTTGCCGCTATGTCGAATGCGTTCAATCGGAAAACGAAGCCGACGATCCACCCAATTGGTATGACCAATTACTCTATGTGATGCGCAAGGCGTTGTCAAATGTTTTTTACGGCTTGACGAAACAGACGAAACTATCTATAGTTGAAAGAAATTAGAACCTGTCGGGCGAAGGTGGCTTTATGTAGGTTTTCACATGACCAATGATGCGACCAACGTCGGTCTTCTTGTACTTTCCGAAACCGGCAAGCCCTTTTTTCCGGCGGTTTCACAATACCATGGATACACAAAACCGTCACGTTTGCACTGCGCCGATTGCGGACCGGGCAAACCGTTACGCATGAATCCGAACGGACACAAGCCCCGGAGAAGCCGCGCCACACGGGCTCCGGGACCTTACTTACAGCATAATGCCTCCATACGGAACCATAAAAACTCGTAGGATTTCGGATCAGGTGTTCGAGCAGCTTCGCGATCTGATCTTTCGAGGACAACTCAAACCCGGAGATCAGATCCTTCCTGAACGCGAATTGGCCAAAGTCATGGGCGTGAGCCGGCCCACGATTCGGGAGGCCATCCGCAAACTGGTGGACCGGGATCTGGTGAAGCACCGCCAGGGCCAGGGCACGTTCGTGTGTTCCCCGGACGCCGGGCTAAGCACCAATCCGTTCAAGGTTGCCATCGACGGCATCGAAGCAACCCCCTTGGATCTGATGGAAGTGCGCCTCGGCCTCGAGTGCAATTCCGCCATGCTGGCGGCGGCCCGGGCCACGGAAGAAGACATCGCCCTCATAGAGAAAGGCTGCGCTGAAATGCGGGCCGGAACGGACGAAGGGGGCGTGCCTTTTGACGAGGACACTCAGTTTCACATGAGGATCGCCTACGCAGGCAAGAACCCCGTACAGATTCACGTTGCGAAGTATCTTCAGGACTTCCTTCGTCTGAGTATCAAGGCGAATCTCCTCAGACTCTTCGAATCCCCGGCCAACGTGGAGGCCGTGTTATCCCAGCACGAGAACATCCTTGAAGCCATCCGGCAACACGATACATTGGGCGCATTTCACGCCATGCACCGCCACATTGCCTTCGTGATCGACTTTCTTTCCAGTCCGGGTCCTCCCCTTGCGAGGTCCCGATCCGATCTGCTCTCCCCCGTTCGCTCCGAAAGGGACAGGGGCGAATGAGTATTCGCCCCTACGGGGGTTCGTTCTCCATTCTTCATCACGGTCGGGCCGGAGCTTGGGGTTCGGGCGGGTTTGTCGCAGATCCTGAGCCTGCCTGCGGCGAGCTTGTCGAACCCGCCGATGGAAAACCCGCCCCTATGGGATCCGGGTGCGGTTTCCCGCGTAGCGGGAGACCGCTGCAACAGGGGGGCCGGGGGCGGGTTTCTCTCATCGATTCAAGCCCTATCCCTCGGAACGGAACTGCCTGGACCGCTCCATCTTTTTGCGGGCCTTGGCGATCACTTGGGCTTTTTGCCCGTCATCGAGCATGTTGTAGAACTCGGCCACGAGGTCCATGTTGCTTCCCATGAATTCCGGCATCCGCTCGAACTGCTCTTTGGCCAACCCGGTGATGACCGTAATGTCCGGGTTCTGGCCGTTCAGCTCCCGCTCGATCTCCACGAAAAGCGCCTTTCTGGCGGCCGCAGCTTCGGCGAGATTGCTCTCCAGCTTCCGCCTGAGGTCTTCATACGCTTTTTGCTGGCTCTCCGAAAGGTTCAGATCCTCCACCCGATCGTCTATGTGGGCCAGAATGCGCTCCTGAAACCGTCCTCCACCCCAATAGGAAAAAGGACCAAAAGCGTACAGCGTACCCACGGCAAGAAGCATCATGATACCCGTGACGATCCCTACGACTTTCCATTTCGACATTGCTTTCATGTTTTATCCTCCTTGTTTTACTTGAAGGATAGCGCCCAACCTTTAGAAAAGTATGTGGGGAGGGATGAAAAGTGTAAAATAAGTGCAAAAGAGTTTGTCCTGATTCAAACGATCAAGCTATTCTTCTCTTGTGAATGACTTCAATGGGCCGTGTCAACATGCGCGGTGTGCGTTGACCGGGCCCTGAGTGGAAGGCTTGGGAAGGACGCTGTTGAGCCCTTTGAACAGGTGTTGGTCGAGGTTGATGAGAGGCGAATTGTGAACGAAAAAGTGCTGGTCGTGGATGACGACGCCAGGCTTCGCGCCCTTTTAAAAGAGTACCTCGAGGGTTACGGTTTTCAGATTTTGACGCTTGCGGATGGATGTTCGGTGATGGAGACCATTCGCGACGAATCCCCGGAAATGGTCATCCTGGATATCATGCTGCCCCGGCGCGACGGGCTCGAGGTACTCAAAGACATCCGCACCGAATACGGCGTGCCGGTCATCATGCTGACCGCCAAGGGCGAAGATGCCGACCGGATCGTCGGACTCGAGCTTGGAGCCGACGACTATCTGCCCAAACCGTTCAATCCGAGGGAGTTGCTGGCCAGAATGAGAGCCGTGCTGCGCAGACTCCACCCAGAGCCTTTGGATCGCCCCGAAACATCGGACGAGTGCATCGAAGCCGGGGGTCTGACACTAAATCTGAGCCGCAGGACTCTCCTGGTTCAGGGTCGAGAAATCGAGCTTTCCGCAACCGAGTACAAGATTCTCGAGGCCATGATGGGACGTCCGAACACGGTCTTCACCAGGGATCAGTTGATGAATATTGCCCGGGGAAGAGACGCCATGGCCTTTGACCGAAGCGTGGACGTGCACATCAGCAACCTTCGGGGCAAGATGAAACCCTTCACCGGAGATAGGGAGTTGATCAAAACCGTGTGGGGCTCCGGGTACAAATTCGTGGAGGCCCCATGAAGCAGGGCAAGCTTTACATCAAGATCTTTCTTTCTTTTCTGGGCATCCTGTTCATCTGCGAACTGCTGATTTTCGCCCTGTTCATCATTACGGCCGGGAGGACGTTCCGCGATCGTTTCCATCAATACACGGAAGCCAAAGTCCTGGTGGCCAAAAGGTTCATCGAGGACAGGATCAACGAAACATCGGGCGGCACCCCCCGGGGGGAGCCGGTAAAAGAGGGCCTGG
>JACQYL010000103.1 GCA_016208165.1 Deltaproteobacteria bacterium | reverse complement strand
CTGTGTACGTCAGCACGGCATTGGTGGTCACCGTTGTGCCATGGACAATCACGGTCACGCGTTCGAGGAATGTCTTTACATCGAGGTCCAGATCCCGAGCCATTTCCTCGACGCCCTTCATGGTGGCGACGGACGGATCGTCCGGCGTGGAAAGCACCTTGTAAGTCCTGCTCGATCCGTCCTCTGCGGTCAACAAAAAATCGGTAAAGGTTCCGCCCACGTCAATGCCGATTTTATATCTCATTCCGCGTCCCTTCTATCCCGGATGATGCATGGAATCATTCGCCGCTTCCAAGCTAAAAGATCCCGGGCTCGGTGAACTCGCCGTATACCTGCCTGAACACGTCCGTCATTTCACCAATGGTTACATACGCCTTGCAGCAATCCACCAGGAAGGGCATCACGTTCGTACGGTTCCTTGCGGCCCCTTCCAGTTGCCGGAGAGTTGAAAGCACCTCCCTGCCGCTCCGCTCCTCCTTCAGTTTCCTCAGTTCCGCGATCTTACGCTCCGCGGACGCCGGATCGTACTCGTGCAGCTCGACTTCCCGGGTCTCGCCTTCAGTGAATTTGTTGACTCCCACTTTCGTGTAGACGCCCTGTTGGAGGCCTCTTTCGTACTCATAGGCCTGTCCGGCCACCTCTTTCTGCACGAAACCGGACGAAACGGCGCTCACCATTCCACCCAGGCGATCGATTTGCTCCATCTTTTCCCGTATCTTGGTTTCCATCTCCCTGGTGATGGATTCGATGAAATACGATCCGGCCAACGGATCCACCGTGTCCCTGAGTCCCACCTCCTCCATGATGATCTCGAGCGTTCGGAGAGACAAGAGCGCCGCGTGCGGTGTGGGGATGGTGTAAGCCTCGTCATACGAGCACAAAGCCGTGGTCTGTGCTCCACCCAACGCGGCGGCCAGACCATAGTAGGCGCCGCGAATGATGTTGTTTTCAGGCTGCTCCTTGGTGAGTCCGCTGCCGCCGCCTCCAAACAGCCCGCGCAGGAACAGATTCTTTTTCTCCGTAACGCCGTATCGTTCTTTCAGATTCACGGCCCATAACTTACGCGCGGCACGAAACTTAGCGACCTGCTCCCAGAGGTTGCCCAGAACATTGAAGTTGAATGAAAACCGACCCACAAAATCCGACGCCGAATAGCCTCTCCGGACTACACTGTCGATATAAGCGTTGGCAATCTGGAAGGCGTAGGCGATTTCCTGAGCCGGCGTGGCGCCCGACTCACGGATATGATACCCGCAGACGCTCACCGGATTGCACCGAGGCAGTTCTTTCATCGAGTATTCGATGGTGTCCGCGATCAAGTGCACCGACGGTTCGACCGGAAAAATCCAAGCTCCCCGGCCGACGATTTCTTTCAGAATGTCGTTCTGAGGGGTGGCGCTGATACGTTCTCCGGAATAGCCGTACTTCTCCCCAACCGCTTGATACATGGCCAGCATGATGGAAGCAATGGCGTTGATCGTCAGACCGGACCCGATACGATCCAGTTGAATGTCTTTGAAAGCGATCTCGAAATCCCTCAGCGTGTCCACCGCCATGCCGACGCGGCCCACTTCCCCTTCGGCCAACTCGTGGTCCGAATCGTAACCCATCTGGGTCGGCAGATCGAACGCCACGTTCAAACCCGTCTGCCCGTGTCCGATCATCAGCTTGAAGCGCTCGTTCGTCTCCTCGGGCGTACCGAAACCCGTATACTGGCGTGTGGTCCACGCGCGACTCCTGTAACCCAGGGGGTGGATGCCTCGAGTGAATGGAAAATCGCCCGAATCCCCCAGGTCGCGTTCATAGTCGAACCCGACACGCTCCAAGTCGTCCGGCGTGTAAAGCGGTTTGACGTGAATTCCGGACTGATACTCGACGTCCGTGATGACGCCTGTCTCGTCCTTTATGTATTTGGCCACACCCATGACCGCTTCTCCTTTAGCGTTTCACGTTCTCCCGGATGAAGCTGACCGCGGTGTCGAACGGGGTCCCCCCCGGAAAAACGCCCCCCACTCCCAAGGCTTTCAATTTGGGGACATCTTTCTTGGGTATCACCCCACCCACCACCACCAGCACATCATCCATGTCCCGTTCATGCATCTTTTTTATCAGCTTTTCGCAGATCGGCAAATGGGCGCCGCTCATCACGCTGAGACCGATGACATCCACGTCCTCCTGCATGGCCGCATGCACGATCTTATCCAACGTCTGGTGTAAACCGGTGTAGATGACTTCCATGCCGGCATCCCGGAGCGCAAAGGAAACAACCTTCGCCCCACGGTCATGTCCGTCCAACCCGGGCTTGGCTACCAGCACCCGAATTCGTCTTCCCGTCATGATTCGCCTTCTGTTCTGTGGTCCATGGAGTACGGACAAAAAGAATCGCTGCGCCCGAGCGCTGCTTTATAGGTTCAGATTACCGGCCTTCGCTTCACGAAGCAGCACTTCCTGCCCCTTCAGGATATGGGCCTTCACCATGCGCTCCGCTCCTTCCGCATCCCCACGTTTCATGGCCTCGAGCATTTGACGGTGCTCGGAAGAGGACTCCCCGGCCATGCCCGGAAGTTCGAGAAGCATCATGCGATAACGATAAAAATAGTCACGGAGGCGGGCGATCATCTGGTGCAGAATGTTGCTTTTGGCGGTCCGGTACAAGCGATCGTGGAATAGTGTCGCCATCCTGATCATACCGTCGTTATCCCCGTTTTTGAGGCACTCATCGTACTTATCGAGAATCTCCTCCATTTTCGTTATCGCCTGGCGATTGAGGTTCTTGGTCGACAGAAACGCCGCATAGCCTTCCAAAACGGCCCGAATTCCAAAAACCTCCTCAACATCTTTCATGCTCATACGTCGGACGATGAAGCCACCTTTAGGTTTGCGTGTTACCAGGTTTTCGGCCTCGAGTTTCTGGATCGCTTCCCGAACCGGAGTCCTGCTGGCGCCCATCTCCGCCGCCAACTGCTCCTCGATCAGCCGTTGATCCGGCGCCAGCTCACCCACCAGGATCGATGTTCGAAGGGCCTCATATACCTCTTGACCTAACGGTTTCGATTTTTTCGTCTTCAATCGACCAAGGGTAGTGGGCATGATGATCTCTCTTTCATCCTGAAGGTTTCGCACGCGCTCCCTTCCCCAGAAACGCCTCCTTCACACGAGCATCCTCTGTCAGTGTCTCGCTGGAGCCCGAAAGGCGGATCGAGCCGATCTCGAGCACATAGGCGCGATCGGAAACGCGAAGCGCTTCCCGGGCGTTCTGTTCTACGAGGAGGATGGCCCTTCCCTCCTGGTGGAGACGAGCGATGATTCGAAATATCTCGCGGACCACGAGAGGGGCCAAGCCCAGAGACGGTTCATCCAACAGAAGCAGCCTAGGACGTCCCATCAAAGACCTGCCGATGGCCAGCATCTGTTGTTCGCCGCCGCTGAGAGTGCCCGCCAACTGCCGAGTCCTCTGCCCTAAAATGGGGAACAGCGACAATACTTGTTCGAGATCCCTCTCGATTTCACGGTCTTCTCCGCGCCAATACCGGAGGTAAGAACCCATTTGCAGGTTTTCGAGTACGGTCATGGAATGAAACAACTGACGACCTTCGGGCGTTTGAATCAGACCAAGCGCCACGCGCTTTTCAGGCGACAACCGGGTGGCGTTCCGATTACGGAAAAGAATCCGTCCTCGAATCGGAACGACGAGTCCGCTGACCGTATTCAGCAGGGTGCTCTTACCCGCTCCGTTGGCGCCAATGATGGCGACGATCTCATTCTCGTGCACCATGATCGAGACGTCTTTGAGGGCCCGGATAGGGCCATAGCAGGAAGTGACGCGATCCAGATCAAGCATCGTGGTCGCTCCCCAAATAGGCCTCGATCACTTCAGGATAACCCCGGACTTCCTCGGGACGGCCCTCCGCAATCTTTCGTCCGTAATTCAGGACAATGACCCGATCGGATATGCCCATGACCAGATCCATGTTGTGTTCCACCAGCAACACGGCCGTACCCGCATTTCGAATCCTGGCAATCATCTCCGCGGTTTCTTCCGTTTCTCTGGTGTTGAGACCGGCGGCAGGCTCATCCAGCAGAAGAATCCGGGGGCCGCTCACCCAGGCTCGGGCCATCTCAAGCCGCTTCTGCAATCCGTAAGGCAACGCGTTTCCCGGCAAATCCTTGTGGTCCCGGAGTCCCATGAGGCTCAACACCTCCGTGGCCCGTCGTTCCACCTCGCGCTCTTCCCGTCGATGTCCGAAAGCGTGCAGGCAACCGCTCAAAAAGCCGCAACGGGTTCTGGTGTGCAGCCCCACCATGACGTTTTCCAGAACGGTCATGTTGTGAAACACCTGAATGTTCTGAAAAGTCCGGGTCACACCCAGCCCGGCGATTCGATGCGGCTCGAGGGAGGAAATACCTCGCCCCGCAAGAAAGACGCTCCCCGACGTCGGACGGTAGACGCCGGTTATAATGTTGATGGCCGTGGTCTTTCCTGCGCCGTTGGGTCCGATGAGCGCTACGATTTCCTTCGGGTCAACGTGGAAGTCCACCTCATAAAGGGCCGTAACCCCGCCGAATTCCTTGGATAACGTTTCGATACGAAGCAGTTCTTTCATGGCTGATCCTCATCCGCGAACACCAGGGCCTTTTGGCGGCGCCTTCGCACCAGATCCGCCAGACCGGGCAGAAGTCCCTGCGGGAAGAATATGAGGACTACCGCCAGAATCAGCCCATAGGCCAGGACACTGTACTCCTCGACCATTTCGAGCAGTTCCGGAAGCGATGTCAGCAGCGCCGCACCGAAGATCGATCCCCAGATACTGCCCATGCCGCCGATGATCACCATGATCACCACGCGAATGGAATAGAAGAAATCGAACGTTTTGGGACTGACGAACGTTATGTAGTGTGCGTACAGAGATCCGGACAGGGCCGCCAATACCGCGCTGGCCACGAAAATCTTGATTTTGAAGGCGCGTGTATTGACCCCGAGGGCCGCCGCCGCCACTTCGCTGCCGTGTATAGCCTTGAGCCCCCGGCCCACGCGGGAATGGACCAGGTTCAACCCTCCCACCACTACCAGAAACGCCGTAATCCAGATCGTCCAGTACATGGCCCGGTCGCTGTCCAAAGCGACCCCGCCGAGGGTCAAATTGGGAATCCCGGACAACCCTGACGGCCCCCCGGTAAGTTCCTCCATCTCGATCATGCAGATGTACACAATCACGTTGAACCCCAAGGTCGCCATGACCAGATAATGGCCCTTCAGCTTGAGGGCGGGGATTCCGATGATCAGGGCCGCAAGGCCCGTTACGATCATGGCCAGCACCATGGTGGGCCAGGGGGGAAAACCATAGACGGTCGTGAGAATTCCCGAGATGTACGCACCCAGTCCAAAGAAGGCCCCGTGTCCCAGAGAGATCTGCCCCGTATAGCCGATCAGCAGATTGAGCCCGGTGACTACAATCACGTTCAAGCCTACGATATTGGCCACCAATACGTAGTAGGAGTTGCTCACCAGCAGGGGATACAGAAAAACGAGCGCGGCGAGAACCCCCATATAGATGAAATCCGATCTCCGCATATCCGCTAAACCCGCTCCGCTTCGACGCCGCCCAACAGGCCCCTGGGTCTGACAAACAGCACCAGCAACAGCACGACAAAAGCAATGGCGTCCTTGTAAGCGGAAGACACGAATCCCGCTCCCAGCGATTCCAGCACACCCAACATCAGGCCCCCCACAATGGCTCCCAGGAAATTCCCATACCCTCCAAGGATGGCCGCGGAAAACCCCTTCAGTCCGACAATCAGACCGAAATCGTAGGAGGTGGCGGTGATCGGAGTAATAATGATCCCTGCCGTGGCCCCCAGCGCCCCACTCATCCCAAAAGCGAGCATGATCATCCGGTTGACATTGATCCCGGCCAGGGCGGCCGCCTTCCGGTTGGCGCACACCGCACGCACGGCCTTACCCAGGATACTGTATTTGAAAAACATCTGCAGCACAGCGAATGTGACCACGGTAATGCCGACGATCCACAAGGTTTGAGGCATAATTGTGGCCCCCCAAAGATGTATGGGATTGTCTCCTGAAAAGGAGGGAAACGTCATGTGTCGCTTTCCCCACACCATCATGCTCGCGCCTTCCATCAGAATAGCGGCCCCGATGGTGATAAAAATCAACACAATGGGTTCTTTCGAACGGGCGGGTCTGACGGCCATGCGCTCGAGGAGTCCGCCCACGACTGTCACCGCGAGAACGGAGAGGAGAAAAGCCGCCGCCAGAGGAACGTGCATCCAGTTCAGAAAGGTGATCATCATCATCCCGCCCAGCATGATGAACGACGTCTGGGCAAAGTTGACGATTCCCGTAGCGTTGTGCACCACGCAGAATCCGAGCGCCACCAACGAATAAATGCTGCCAACGGTAAGGCCGGTTATGACGAACTGGAGAATCATGCGGCAGGTACGTCGATCAAGGGGTTGTCGGTTGGTTCGGGCGGTTCACGAACCGCCCCTACAAGTCTACAGGATCCTCGGCCCTCGGGAAAAAACGCACGTGAGTGGACTGTACTGGCTTGCCTCACGTTTCGCAAGCGTTTAAATAATCCCTCGTTCCTTTAGCACTGACAGCCGTTCCTCGGAAACCCCCATTTGCCGCCCGAAGATCTCCCCGTTATGTTCCCCGAATCGTGGTGGAAATGAAACCCGTCTATCGGAGGAACGAACGATCTCCGTATCGAACGGCGGAGGCGCCAGGAGGATCTCCATGCCCGTTCGAGGATCCTTCGACCTCAAGGTCGAGTCGCGAACCGCCGGCTCCTCCAGTACCTCGGGAATGGTGTTGATGCGGGAAGCCGCCACGTTGGCCTGATTGAACCAGCCAATCAACTCCTCCAAGGTATGATTTTCCATGACGTCGGCCAATTCCCGGTTCAATTGGCGAACGTCCCGTATGCGGCCTTCGTTCACGGCGTACTCTTTTCGATTCAGAGAGGAGAAGGCGGGAATTCGAGTCAGAGACTCCCATTGACGGTCGTTTCCCACGGCAATGTACAGGTATCCGTCACGCGTCTTGAACACGCTCACCGGCGCGAAGAATTCGTGCGTGTTTCCCCGGCGGGTGACCACTCTCTTGAAACTGGCGGCCAGACACAGCGGAACCGTCAGCCACGAAACGGAGCTTCTGAACATGGCCAGATCTATGCGATCACCCAGACCGGTCCGAGCCCGCTTGTACAGGGCCTTCATCAGCAGACCGTAGGCATGTTCGGAAGCTCCCATGTCCGGGAGAGGAATACCCAGCACTTGGGGAGCGGCTTCGGCCTCCCCCGTAAGCTCCATAAGACCGCTCCGGGCCTGGAGAATCGGATCGTATGCGACTTCGTTGGATTCCGGACCGAATCCCGTTATCCCCAACCAGATGATGTCCGGCTTGACGGCCCTGAGGGCATCGTATCCGACACCCAGCTTGTCGTAGTTCTTGGGAAGCTGATTCGTGGCGAAAATGTCCACATCGAGCTTCCGTATGCAATCCAGGAGAAGTTCCCGGCCTTCCGGTTCGGCCAGGTTCAGGGTCACCGCCTTCTTGCCCCCGTTAATGGGTAGAAAATAGGCGTTCATCCGTTCTTCATTCAGCACGTTGTCGCCGATCAGACGGTTCGGATCTCCGTAAACGGGATGCTCGACGCGGATGACGTTCATTCCGTCCAGCGCCAGACGATAGGTCAGGTAAGGCAGCACGGTGGCCTGTTCCAACGACAGTACCGTAATTCCGGAGAACACGTCCATAACGGCGCCTCTTCATATAGGGTACGGGGCCTTTTGGGAGGTTGGACCGGGAACGTTTGCCAGGGATGATGGCAGGACTGACCTTACATGTATACAGTATGCGATTTCCGTGTCAAGTATGAAAACCGGCGCGTACGCAGACGGGACAGATTTGAAACTCGCCTTACGGCGCGCCCTGAGTCATTCGGAAAAACGGCTTGAACGGGATTTCGCTTTCAAATAGGCGCTTGATAGAGCGGCAGAATTGCTTCAGCCAACGAGATCCACAACGCCGAGCGTCGACAAATACAGGCGGCATCAGAGATCCCTCGTTGCCGCCCTCACCGGACATTTCTCTGCAAGGGTGAGCGCCGCCGAGAAATCTTTTGACACGAAAAAACGACACGCGTAGTGTGTCAAACGGTTGCGAATGTGGGTCTATGTGTTGCCGCTCCCCCGACAGAGCCAAGAGTGCTCTCGAACGGAGGGGCCGGGCATTCGGACTTGCTCAAGCAGGCGGCATGAGGGGCTTTGGACGCGGTTTGCGAGGGGCGGCGTTCGCGATTCAAGAAGAATATCCGGTCAAAAGAGACCGGTTATCCGCTCGGTGCAACCAGGTGTTCCATTTGATGACGGCGTAATGATGGAGGTGGCAAGGAAGGGCATATTTCACCCGAAGTTCTTTCTCATGCCGGAGCTGATTACCATTTTCCTTGCCGTAATGATCACGGATGTCCTCTTGCTGGACCTCTTCAATACCTTCGGCCTTCCCACATCTACGACCGTATCCATTGTCTTTGAGCTGTTAGGCGCCGCCGTGGCCGTCTCTATAGTAAAAATTCACATGGATGGCGACAGTTATGTAAGGCTCGTGGAATATATCAACACCGGCAAAGCACTTGTCATTATTATGGGAATCCTTCTCTCCGTTGTGATTGCATTCTCTTGCGGCGTCGTTGCCCAGTTTGCGTCCCGTCTTCTCTTTACATTTGACTATGAAAAGCGGTTGAAGCGATATGGCGGTGTGTGGGGGGGGGTGGCCCTGTCCGTGATCACCTATTTCATTCTGATAAAAGGGGCGAAAGGAGCCTCCTTCCTTTCGCCCGAAACAGTCTCCTGGTTTAATACGCATTCCTGGACGATTCTTGTGACCAGCTTTGTATTTTTTGGTGTCGTATTTCAGTTCTTGACGCTTTTTACAAAAATCAACATTCTCAAACCCATCGTGCTCGTGGGAACTTTTGCCCTTGCAATGGCTTTTGCCGGCAACGACCTGGTGAATTTCATCGGAGTCCCCTTGGCTGGAATGGGCGCCTATGATTTTGCTTCAGGCACAAGTAATCCCTTGATGGCGACCATGGAGGCCATGGAAAGACCTATCCGAACGGATACTCTATTACTCCTGCTTGCCGGTGCAATAATGGTCGCCACCTTATGGCTGTCGAGAAAAGCGCAGACGGTCACGGAGACAGAGGTCAGTCTATCCAGGCAGGACGAAGGGATTGAACGCTTTGGCTCGTCGAATCTGTCGCGCATTATCGTGGGCATGGCGTATACGGCTTCAGTTTTTATGAGGAGACTTATACCCGCGCCTTTGAAGAAGAGAATTTCCTCCCGTTTAAATGCAGCCTGCAAGAAGACTCCTTCACTAGACTGTAAGCCGCCCTCTTTCGACTTGCTGAGGGCCTCGGTGAACTTGATCGTCTCAAGCGCAATCATTTCATTCGCCACGTCACTGAAGCTTCCTCTTTCCACCACCTATGTCACATTTATGGTGGCAATGGGTACCTCTTTGTCAGACCAGGCCTGGGGAAGGGAAAGCGCTGTTTATAGAGTGACCGGAGTGATGGCCGTTATTGGAGGCTGGTTTCTTACAGCGTTTGCGGCGTTCACCACTGCCCTCGTTTTTGCTTTTATTCTTCATTTTCTAAAGCTTTTCGCCATCTTCGGTTTACTGCTGTTCGGATCTTTTCTGATCTTTTCCAACTATCGTCACCATTTGAGAAGACAAGAGGAAAGCAGCGCAATGGAGGCCTTCAGCCTCCAGGCGCTTGACAACCCGGATACGGCCATTGGAGCCACCTTTGAGCAGACCGGGCTTTTTTTGAAAGATATCAGCGACAATCTGACGGTTTGTTTCGAGGCAGCATCTTCAGAGGACTTGGAAAACTTGCGAAACACAAGACGTGAGTCCGAACGAATTCAGAAGCGAACCAATATTATTGTTGAGAACATCTTCAAGACGCTTTTCCTTGTTCAAAGAGGAGATGTGGATAGTACTTACCAATACTCACACTCTGTTCGGGCATTGCAGTCCATTGCTGACAGCCACAGAGATATCATCATGCGCACGTGCGAGCACTTTGAGAATTATCACACGGGTTTCATGGAAGAACAGAAAGAAGAACTCCGGAAAATAAAGACCCTCTTGACACGTCTCTTGTGGAACACTTCAATCATGCTCATGAGGAGGAAAAAGGTCGATTATGATTATATTACAAACCAATGCGACAAAATAAGAATTCTCGTCACCGAATTCGACAAAAACCAGGTAACACGGATAGAAAAGGCTGAATCAAAAACTCGCTTGAGCATCATTTTTTATGCATTACTTGAAAACGCTCTAAACATCTCCGGGCAAACACACAACCTTATTTCAGTATTCAGAGAATCTTTTGAAGAAAGCACCACGGACAATCGGTTGAAGGAATCTTAATCTGAACTTATTTGTTTCAGGAGAGCACAATGCGTATCTGGCTTCGTTCATTATTTATCACCTCGCCTTTTGAAGCGTTACTGGAACACGCGGAAAAAATAAAGGAATGTGGCTGGGTGTTTCAACAGGCTGTGGAATGCTATGTTTCCGACCAATGCGAGGAATTTGAAACGCTGCGTCAGGAAGTCTCAAAACTGGAGAATGAAGCGGATGCTATTAAACGGAGGATTCGAGGCCACATCCCCAAAGGGACATGGATGCCCGTAACTAAATTCGAGCTTTTCTTATACATAAGAGAGCAAGATAAGGTTCTTGACTCGGTCCAGGATGCGCTCGACTGGATCTCCCTTAGGCCTAAGCCGACCATTCAGGAACAACTGCAAAAGGATCTGTTCCTGCTGGTGGACTCTGTGATCGAGCCCATGGAGGATTTGAGCAGAATGATCTCAGAGGCAAAGAAGTATTTTGATAGTTATTCTGAAAAGCAGCGCAGAATTGTAAAAGACATTATTCATAATCTACGTAAAAGAGAACATGAAGCGGACAAGATAGAAGATGAATTGAAACTCAAACTGTTTACCATTGAGAAGGACCCCATCACCGTATTTCATACGGTCAGGCTTTCGGAAATCATCGGTTCCATTGCCGATCATGCCGAGAACTCCGGAGACATGATGAGAGCGATGATTGCCAGAAAAGGAAAGCCCGGACTACTTGCCAAACTCGGGCGAAAGGGGCAGGGAAATGGTGTAACTGATTGATGTCAAGCGATAACTTACCTTCGGGCTATTCACATTCGGATTCAATGACCGGTTTTTTCATATATTATACTGCGTGTGCCTCCAATCAAGTCCTGCATGGATTAAGTCCATTGCAGCGGAGGTATTCCAGTTGGGCGAAAATAGATTTCGGTAGGAATCTCTATGCGGAGGCCGCTTAGGGTGAACCAGGGGAGCTTAGAACAGCTTCCGACTTGAATAAAGGGCGGACAAAGATGCTTTTCCATGAAGAAGACGAACCCTTTTCAAACTACGATCATATAGTCACGTCGCCTCGGGCGGTGCGCGGGGGAAAGGCGAATTGCGCATTGTAGATCTGCGATCCGATACCATTACAAAGCCGACCGCGGCAATGCGCCGCGCCATGGCTGAAGCGGAGGTGGGAGACGATGTTTTCGGTGAAGACCCCACCGTAAATCGATTGGAGGAAATGGCGGCAAGCCGCCTGGGCAAAGAAGCGGGATTGTTCGTGGCCAGCGGCGCCATGGGCAATCCGGCCGGACTCATGGTCCATTGCGGCCGCGGCGACGAGGTCATCCTGGGTGATCTTTCCCATACGTACATGTACGAGCAGGGAGGATCCGCCGCATTGGCCGGAATCCATCCTCGACCCCTTCGCAATCAAACGGACGGCGCCTTGGCGATTTCCGACATCGAGGCGGCTATTCGGTCGGAGAACATCCACTTTCCACCCGCACGGATGAAGCAGGCGCCGGTCCCACTCTTTTGGCCCTTCTGCGGTCCCCCCAAAAAAACGTTCTGGCATTAAAGAAGCCTCTTGTGTACTATGATAAAGGCGGTGGATGGAACGTTCGTAGTTTCGGAAACCCCGAGAAGGACGTGGATTCGAGTTACCTGTGTCTCGTTTTTCCGAAGAGCGGATGATTTAGATGGTCGGCGCTCCGGAATGAGCATGCGTTTGCGCGGTTGGAAAGCAGCTAAGCAATTAGACGTACATTCGTAACCCAAGAACATATTTTTCAACCTAAAAAGAGGAGGCAGAAATGGCAAAGGTCTCGATGAATACTACGGTTAAAGCTTCGGCCGGGGAAGTGTGGAAGACGATCAGTGACTTCAACGGTCTCCCGAAATTCGTAGCGGCCATTGTTAAGAGCACGATGCAGGGCTCCGGCGTGGGCGCGTTGAGAACGCTCACCCTGGGTGATGGCGGCCAGATCGTCGAAAAGCTCGAAAGCCTGGACCCAAAGACCCAAAGCCTCACCTATTCCATCGTCAAGTCGCCGCTGCCCCTTGAAAAGTACTTGGCCACCGTGCAGGTGCGAGACCTGGGCGGAGATAAGTGCGAAGTGGTCTGGTCGAGCACCTTCGTACCCAAAGGCGCGCCGGAAGCGGAAGCGAAAAAGATCGTCGAAGGCGTTTATTCGCTGGGCTTCGAGGGTCTGAAAAAGATGTACGGAGGCTGATCAAAGAAATAGACATACCGCGTCTGTTTTCTCAGGGCCCGTTCGCCCTGAACCTGAACGGTGAT
>JACQYL010000102.1 GCA_016208165.1 Deltaproteobacteria bacterium | reverse complement strand
TTTTATTGGCTATTTCTGTCGTATTTTTCCTATCAATGAGTAGTAATTTTATAATATTTTCCCTTATTTGTCAAGATAAAACAAAAATCCCGTCAACTGCGGTCCCACTCATTTCCAAACAACCCCTGACCCGTCAGACGAAACCCCAACTGGAAAAGTAAAAGGATTCCTCCACCCATTGGCCTATTTTGTTCGAAAATAGATTTTTGGCAGTCGAGTAAGGCACTGGCATGTACCTGGAGCCCCTGTAGAACCTTTTGATGCACGCATCTACTTGGGACCACAGAGGACAAGGCTTTCCAGCGCCTCCTCATCGAACCGGACATGCAGATTTCCCGCATCCGGCTCACCGACAGTCTCTTGCCATAAGGCATACGCAAGGAGTTGAGGACGTGCCCGCATTACAGATAGATGAGCTCATAGCGTTTCAATCCGCTGTACAGGCTTTCCCCCTGTCTGAATGGCCGGCTCCGTCGTTGGCTCCGGTTTCCTAAAAACCTCTGAAACCGACAACGCACGAAATGATTCACGTTTCGGAACACCTTTCGTGGATACCCATAGCCGAAATAATTGGCCCATCCGCGGAGAATGACATTCGTCTCAGCTATCACCTCGATGAGCGGCTTCTTATATCCACTGCAGGTCTTCCCACGTATCTTCTCCTGAAGTCCGTTGACCGCCTTTTCCGAGGGGAAGATGTTCAAATACTTGCCCTTCCCTCCATGCAGGTTACGGTCATAGCGCATGGTAAATCCGAGAAAGTTCAGACTTTCTCCAGGCTTATTCATTCGTACGATACTCGTCTTGTCTCGATTTATCAGCAGTCCCAGGTCTCTTTCCAGCTTCCCTTCCACCCATTCCCTGATTCGCTTCCCCTGGTAGCGCGCCAGGATCACAAAATCATCGGCATAACGGACCAGACGGGCATCCACCATTCGGTATGGACCGGTTTTATCCTCATAGAAGGTTCGATCCATCTGGTGGAGATACAGGTTGGCCAGCAGGGGGGAAATAACCCCTCCTTGGGGAGTCCCTTTATCGGGTCTCTTGCCGTTCCCCCGGCCTCCTTCTTCCACTACCGGAGTCCGAAGCCACATCCGGATCAGTTTCAATACCGATCGATCTGCTATCCTTTTCTCTACCAGGGTCATCAGTCGATCATGGGGAATGCTGTCAAAGTAACTGGAAAGATCCGCATCATAGACCTCTCGCCGTCCTTCTTGCAGGTTCTTTCGGATCTGCTCCAGGGCACCCCAGGCTCGTCGCCCAGGTCGAAAGCCATGAGAGCAATCCAAAAAATCCGCCTCAAAGATCGGCTCCAGTATCAACAATACGGCCATCTGTACTACCCGGTCCCGTATACAGGGTATTCCCAAGGGTCTCAGCTTACCGTTGGCCTTGGGAATATAAACCCGGCGCACCGGCAAAGGTCGGTAGGTCTTGGTCCGCAGTTCCTTTTCCAACCCTTCCAGAAACCCGGACACCCCGCCTTCCTCTATCTGTCGAATGGTCACCCCATCCGTTCCCGGCGCCCCTCGGTTCGCCCGTACCCGAACCCAGGCCGTTTCCAATACATCCCGGCGATAGATCCGGTCGTACAGGACATAAAATCGAAACGGACGTTCTTGCTTGGCCTTACAGCTCAGTTTCCATCGCAAAAGCGAGACCTTCTCCGGCATCCCGGGTTCCGGTTGAAACCCTTCGGCCATCCATTCCGTAATGGAGCGTTTTTGACTCAAGCGGGGTCTCTCTCTTTTGATCAAAACATGACTGAAGTACGGCCCCTTCGCTCCATCCCGTTTCCGGGACTTCCCCACTACTATGGGCCGCTCCGACTCCCGACCAGGGCCGACTTCCAGGTTATGGATTCCCTGAACTCGTTATCCCGCCATAGGCGGGATGCCCCGCCGGGTCTCCCAGGTTCCTCGGCTGATCTTTCGGCGCGCGCTCTCCTCAATCACCCCGGACGGTCCAGCAAGTGCTTTCGCTCGTTACTTCCCCGCTGGTATCAGGCTTCACCTTCTCCGACAGGTTGGCCACCGCCACTTACGCGTAACGAGGCTGAATCAGGTTCACTTTCGTTAGGGCTCACGCCTTCGTTGTCCGGGGAGTGTCTCCCCCCTTCGCCTCCGGCCTTTCATGGCCGGGACCGGCCTACTCCCCGCTTTCGGTTACCCCAAGCGGGAGACCGCAACTTCTTGTTGAACGAGCAATTAACAAGTATAACACCTTTCAGTCATATAGATCAGCCAGGCTTGGCCTGGCGTACCGGATTTCACGGATTTCACGGTTAAAGCTATGGGGTATCTCTCGATCCCGTTAAGTCTGGATTGAGGGATGACGACATCCGCCTTCGGCGGAAGCTGGTCTCAAGACAAGGGAACCCCCTTTTTTTGAGAAATGAAATGGGTTAATCCGTGTGTCAGGCTTTGTGCCTGCCCCGTGCCTAAATAAGCCGTTGACTGTCCATTTTCATGGTTCGTGGTGCCCCTCCCGGGGCATGAGGGTTTAATATGAAACCGGAGATACGCTATTTCCCGGACCTGGAAACCTTAAGTCAGGAGGCGGCCCGTTTTGTGGTGCAAATGGCCAATAAGGGTGTTGCCGAGAAAGGC
>JACQYL010000101.1 GCA_016208165.1 Deltaproteobacteria bacterium | reverse complement strand
CCTTCAATGAGTACAGTATCGCTTCCTCGACGGCTTTCAGTTGATCGGGGTCTTCGATCTTCTCTTTCTGCAGATTGGACACATAGAACACGTCCGCGGACAGGTCGCCCTTGTTCGAGATGAGAGCCCTGAAGATGTCCAAGTCCAGCTCGCTGATGGCCCGGGCGATCCGATAGAGCAGCCCCACCTGATCCGGGGCGTACACCTCGATGACCGTAAAAAAATCCGAAGCGCTGTTGTCGGTCACGACTCGGGGTTTCTTTTCCAGTTTCGGCTTCCGGGTTCCGTTGAGGGGGGGCCGGACTCCGGATATTGCGGCTGCGAGGGCCATTTTGCCCCCCGCGGCGAGTTTGAAGTCCGAAATGACCTTGTCCCACCGATCGTAGTCGCTCCACGGGGGCGCCACCTCGAACACGTCCACGGCCAGTCGGTTATGCCAGGTAAAGACCTTGGCTCCGCGTATGTCCAGATGGTTCAGCGCAAACACGCCGGCGAGCTTGGCGAACAGGCCGATCCGGTCCGTGGCCAAGACGGTGACATCGAAGTTCGACCCTCTAGGCTCCACCAGCACGGCCACATCGCAGGGCGTTTTGACCTTTTGGGACATCTCGAGGTGTTTGAGGATGGCGGGCGTCTCGTAGGACATAACGTACTGGTGAGGCAACGCTTCCAGCCTGGCGTCGGTTTCATCGCCCAGAATGCTTGGGGCCTGGGCGCGAAGCGCCTCGCGACGCTCCTCGAATTCCCCGGCCGCGCCCGGGTCGCGGAGAGCGCCCTTTTCCATGATCTTCAGGCTTTTTAAAAACAGTTCGCGAATGAGCAGCTCTTTCCAGGAGCCCAGGGCCGTCGGCCCGGTGGCCGTGGCGTCGGCGATGGTGAGCAGGTACAGCATGCACAGGGCTTCCACGTTGCCGATGCTCTCCGCGAATCCGAAGACCGTCTTTTCCTCGGTGATATCTCTCCGGGTAGCGGTTTCGCTCAGTACCAGGTGTTTTTGAATGATGTGCCTGGCCGTCTCGGCCTGCTTCTCGGAAAACCCGAAGTTTTGGAGCGTATCGAAGGCCATATCCGCGCCGATTTCGGAATGCGGGGACCCATAGCCCTTGCCGATGTCGTGGAGGAGTGCGATAAAAAACAGAAGCTCCTTGTCCTTGATGCGCTGGAACACCTCGGTCTGGGAGCGTTCCAGGTT
The DNA here is from genome assembly GCA_016208165.1 of Deltaproteobacteria bacterium. NCBI lineage: Bacteria > Pseudomonadati > Myxococcota > Myxococcia > Deltaproteobacteria bacterium. The sequence continues at coordinate 17,189 of JACQYL010000101.1, read as the reverse complement.
CATGAGTTCCTGAACCGTACGAATGCTGTGATAATCCACCGTGGACGTGTGGTATATGTCAAACTGCATGCGGCCTCTGAGCCGTTCGAACTCGGGCAGGAACCGGCCGAGCACGCCCGTTTCCAGCATGGCCACCAGGGCCCTCTGGGCGCCCTTTGCGGCCACGGTCCGGCGAAACGCGCGCTTTGCGAGAGGGGAGATTCTCGATGACTCCACCAGGTTCAAGTGGTTGCGGACCACCTCCCTGGCGGTAGGATGCATGGGACGATCGAACCGGGCCATGTGCTCGAAAAGGGCGATCATCAGATGGGGGTCGGCCGGTAGGGACTCGGGGCTCGAGAAAGCCACGCGCCCGCTCAGGACCTCGAAAGACGGATCGATTCGAAATCGGGCGCCGTCCCTGAAAATACTCAGCTTGTCTTTGGCCCGATCGAGGAAAGCTTCGTTCTGAACCTTGATACAGAACACCTGGTGGTGAAACTCGAGCATGAAGCTTTCAATGGTCCGCTCGAGCGATTCCCCTCTGAAACCCAGGGTGTCGGCCAGAGCTCCCAGATATTCAAAACGCAGCCGGTCGTTCTTGCGTTTGGACAGAGCGTGCAGGACACAGCGCGCGTACAATAAGAAATTGATGGCTTCTTCCAGTTCCGCCCGATCCCGATTCCCGAACATTTCGTCGATCCGGATGCGGGAAACGTCGGTTTCGCCGGCGAGGGCCTTCGCGGTCCAGAGCATGGTGTGGTAATCTCTGAGGCCTCCCTGGCCCTCTTTGATGTCCGGCTCCAGACTGTAAGTATCGTCTCCGCACTGCTTGTGCCTGAGGGCGCCGTGCGAGACCAGGTTTTCGACGATCTGCTTGCGGCGGCCCACGAGGATGTCTTTATTAAATCGCGCCTTCCAATCCCGGTAACTTTCTTCATCACCGCACAGCAGGCGGGCGTCGAGCAAGGCGGTCAGCAACAGGAAATCGTCTTTGGCGTCGATCAGGGCCTGTTTCGGCGTTCTCACGCTGTAGGATATATCGAGCTTGTCGTCCCAGAGCGGGTAAACGACCTCGGCAATGGCGTCCCTGACTTTGCTTTCAGAAAGCTTTTTATCGATCAGGAACATCAGGTCGATGTCGGAGTGAGGACACAGCTCGCGCCTGCCGTATCCTCCCAGCGCGAGGAGGGCCACCCCTTTGGAACGCTCGCCGAGTTTGCCGCGATACAGATCGCCGATGCGTTCGTCGGTCGTCCGGGTTCTGGAACGCACTTCCCGCCAGCCGGGAAAAGTCGCCAATTTCCCGCTCCCGGGAGCATCGTCCAATGTGGTTTTCGGTTGGGTTTGGGCGTTCATGATTTCGTGCATACGTGGACTCGTTAAGATCATTCACGCACGGGGGGGAAGATTCCGAAATCACTGGAGAGGAATTCTCCGGCGCTTCCCTGCCGGCGCCGGCCGGCAGACCCCGGCTCGGAACCTTTCCGGAGGCGAAGCCGGGAGAACCGGACCTTTCCCACCCCCTCGACCGCTCCGCCGAGGGCGGGGCGGCCATGCTTGGAACGTTTAAAGGTTTGTGAGGGAAACTGTCTATCGTTTCCCTCGTTAAGTGAAATCGGTTCCGTTTGTGTCAGAGGGCTTCGCGGCCCGTTTCTCCGGTTCGTATACGCACTGCGCTTTCCAAAGAGGTGACGAAGATTTTGCCGTCGCCGATCTTGCCGGTCCTGGCGGACGTCATGATGGTTTCCACGACCTTATCAGCCATGTCGGCAGGCACGGCGATCTCGAGTTTCACTTTGGGTACGAATTCGACGACGTACTCGGCGCCCCGGTAAATCTCCTTGTGTCCTTTTTGCCGTCCGAAACCTTTGACTTCGGAAACGGTCATGCCCTGGACGCCGAGTTGGTTTAGGGCATCTTTCACCTCTTCGAGTTTGAAGGGTTTGATAATAGCTTCAATTTTTTTCATTCGACGCTCCTTTGGTTCCAGCTTGGGATATGCATGGATCGATGTCGGAATGCGCTCTTCTATCCGAAGGTGTATCCGGTTTCACTGTGTTCGGTCAGATCGAGGCCCGTCATCTCACTTTCTTCACGTACCCGCAGCCCCACGGTTTTGTCTATGATTTTGAGAAGGACACCCGAAACTACGAACGAGTATACCATAACCGCTGCGGCGGCTATGAACTGGGTTACAAACTGTCCCGGATTTCCGAAGAAAAGACCATTGGCTGCATTCGGGTTCACTGCGGTGGACGCGAACAGACCCGTAGCCAAGGCCCCCCAGAAGCCGCCGAAACCGTGTATGGCGACCACGTCGAGCGCGTCGTCGTAACCCGCTCGTTCTTTCACCAGTACGAACATATAACATACTATACCGGCTACGAGCCCGATTACAACCGCGGAGATGGGGCCCACAAAACCCGCGGCGGGCGTAATGGCCACCAACCCGGCCACGGCACCGGATACGGCCCCCAAGGTGGTCGCCTTTCCGCGGGCCAACCGTTCGGCCGTGATCCACGAGACGGCCGCCGCACCGGAAGCCACCTGGGTGTTGAAGAAAGCCAGCGTGGCCAGCTCACCGGCGGCGATGGCGCTTCCCGCGTTGAATCCGAACCATCCGAACCACAGAATACCCGCGCCCAGAATGGAGGTGGGCAGGTTGTGGGGAAGTATGGGCTCCTTACGCCATCCCTTGCGCCGGCCGATGATCAGGGCCGCGGCCAGGGCCGCCACCCCGGAGTTGATGTGAATGACGGTGCCACCTGCGAAATCCAGCGCTCCGAGTTTTCCGATCCACCCGCCTCCCCATACCCAGTGGCACACGGGGGAATAGACCAGGGTACTCCAGAGTATGGTAAACCATACAAAGGCGGAAAATTTCATTCGCTCCGCGAACGCTCCGGTGATCAGGGCGGGAGTGATCACAGCGAACATCAGTTGAAACGAACAGAACAGCAGATCGGGAATGGTGCTCGAGTACGGTCCCGGCTGCAGCGTTACGCCCCTGAGGCCAATATACTTCAGGGTTCCGATAATGCCGCCCGCGTCGGGTCCGAAGGCCAGAGTATAACCGTAAACGACCCAGACCAGGGAAACCAGCCCCAGGCAGATGAAGCTCTGCATCATGGTTGCGAGGACGTTCTTCGCTCGAACGAGTCCTCCGTAGAACAGGGCCAGACCGGGGGTCATGAACATGACCAATGCGCTGGCTAAAAGCATGAATGAAGTGTCGCCGGAATTCATTTACTTGTCCTCCTACAAAAGGGTAATGTTCGGCATACGCCTTTAGCCGAGTAGGGCAATAAGAGTGCCAATGCATCGATGTCTTTGTAGTAGATTGATATTACGCTGTTTTTTTAAAAAAGGAAGAGAAGGGGGTGCGGGAGTCGCAGAACAGAACTGGTACGAAACTGTATCATGATACAGAATTGAGTCGCGATTTTGGAGATCGAAGGACGGGGGCTGCTAAACGTCCTACATAAGAAGGTGGTATGCCGGGTAGCGGCGTATTGCATACGGCCCTGCCCAGGGAAAGACGCCGGGTGGAGTCTATGCAGGCGAAGGTATTCAAGGGATGAAGGCGTAGATTCCAGAAGAGGGCTCGGAGCCTCGCCCCGGCCATGGTCGGAAAAACTCACTCCGGGAGTTTGGTCACCAACGGCTTGAACTTCAGCCGCCTCGTGATGTCCAGTGCGAAACTTTCCGCTTCCGCAAGGGAGTCGAATTCACCGCTGCGCACCACGTACCAGGCTCCATTAACGGACTCGACCCGGTGAGAAGCGCCCGAGACGCCTTTTTTTTGGATCCGCAGGATGAAGGCCTCCGCATTCTCCTGGTTCTCGAGAGAAGCCAGTTGCACCGTGTATCGAACCGCGGGGGCTTTATCTTCGTTCGGAGCGGGCGGGTCGTCCGGGGCGCTCGCAGGAGCCGTCAGGTCATCGAAAAAGCCGAATTTGGGGTCGTCCAGTTCAGCATCTTCCGGATGCTCCGTCTTGGGCGGCTCTTTAGTCTCGGATTTGATCCCCTGCAGGGCGGCAACCACGTTTTTCAGTTTTAGGGAATCGGGGATCATTCCCTGGCCCGCCATGATGCCGAGCATGAACATCCAACTTGACCAGACGAGAAAGATCAGGACCCAGAGCACCACCCGAAACAGGGAGGGCCGGAAAACCGAAGTGCCTATGTTCTTTGGAGAGCCCACCATGTGTTTAGATTACATCCGCTCAGGGGCGGTGACTCCGAGGAGGCGCAGTCCGTTCCGAATAACCGTACGAATGGAAGTAATGAAATGTAGCCTGGCTTGTGAAAGTTCGGGGTCGTCTCCGATAATTCGATGATCCTTGTAGAAGCGATGGAAGTCGCTCACCAGTTCGGTCAGATAGTACGTCAACCGATGGGTTTCGAGACTCGCAGCCGATGTCTGAACCAGTTCGGGAAAAGCGTTCATCCGCTTGATGATCTGCATCTCCTCTTTTTCGGTGAGCAGGTTCAGGTCCACCGTATCGAGGGGCCGGAGGGCGATGTCCCGTTCCCCGGCCATGGCCAGCACGCTGCAAATGCGGGCGTGGGCGTATTGCACGTAGAACACGGGGTTGTCGTTGGTTTGCGCTTTGGCCACCTCGAGGTCGAAATCCAGGGCGCTGTCACCGCGGCGCGTGAGGAAGATGAAACGGGCCGCATCCGGGCCGACTTCATCCATGACTTCCCGGAGGGTGACGAACGTGCCGGCCCGGGTGCTCATGGAAACCGGCCGGCCGCCTCGCAGCAGGTTCACCAGTTGCACGAGAATCACCTGAAGCCGCTCCGATCCGTTGGGCTCCAAAGCTTCCATCACGGCTTTGATCCGGGGCACGTAACCGTGGTGATCCGCTCCCCATATATCGACCATCATCTCGAAGCCCCGTTTGACCTTGTCCCAGTGGTAGGCCACGTCCGAGGCAAAATAGGTCACTTCTCCGGAGCTGCGCACGAGCACCCGGTCCTTTTCGTCTCCGAAGCGGCTCGATCGGAACCAGAGAGCCCCCTCATGCTGGTAAGTCAGATCTTTCTTGGCGAGTTCCTCGAATATCTCCTCGAGACGGTTTTCCGATTTCAGTGTTTTCTCGCTGAACCACCGGTCGAACACCACGCCGAAATCCTTAAGATCGTCCTGTATGCCTTGCAGGATTTTGTCCGCGGCATACGCGAAACAGGCGGCAACGGCTTCCTCGTCCGTGGAGAACGAAGTCAGAGGACGCTTCGAGCTAAACTCGCGGGCGATCTCGCCGATGTAATCGCCCTGATAACATTTCTCCGGATAGTCGATCTTCAGGCCGGCCTGCTGCTTCATGCGGAGCAAGACGGAGCGTCCCAGGGTCTCCATCTGGGTTCCGGCGTCATTGATATAGTACTCGCGCTGGACGTCGTGCCCCGTGGCTTTCAGCAGGTTGGCGAGAACGTCGCCCAGGGCGGCGCCCCTTCCATGACCCACGTGCAGGGGACCGGTGGGATTGGCGCTGACAAATTCCACCTGCACCTTCTTGCCGCGCCCCAGGTCGCTCGATCCGAAACGGTCTCCTTCCTCTTCCACGGTGCGGATGATTTCACGCCATCGGGCGTCGGCGATGGTGAAATTGATGAAACCCGGTCCGGCGATCTCGGAATTCTCCACGAGTCCTCCGGCGTCTTCAAAGCCGTCCAGAACGGCCTGAGCAATGTTTCGAGGTGAGGACTTCTGAGACGAGGCCAGCACCATGGCCAGATTGGTGGCCAGGTCCCCATGTTGATCCGACTTGGGGGTTTCGATCTTGTAATTGGGTATTTCCGTCGGTTTGAGCGCCCCGGACGCGATCAGGCGCAGCAGGGTCTTGTCCAGAAGCTGTTTAAGTTCGTCCTTTAAAACCATTTTTCTCCTAACGATTTCGATGGTGTATCAGCCGGGAGGCTTGCCCGGATTCCGGTTCGGAACCCGCCTGCTTGCCGGATTCGGCGCTAAGGGTTCATCCGGGGCGCCGGGTCACGCTCCCGGGAAAGCTGTTATCTAGTTTCCATCCGGAAATGGCCCTTTTTCACGATTTCGGCGTCAATCCGCGCGATTCCTTGTGCGACGTACCCGTCGTACGCCTCCGCGGAATCGTTTGATTTCCTTGAACTTATAAAAAATGACACATTTCTGATCCGGAAACCGAATAGCGCCCACGTTTCATTTTATGGATGGGGCGCTATCTATATAGATCCTTGGATTTTGTCCACCAATAGCGGTAAATATTTCATACGATATCGTGTCTGCGTGGTTGGCCAGTTCTTCCGCTGTGATGATCTCGTCTCCCTGTCGTCCGAGAAGCACCACCGGATCGCCCTCCCGGACGCCTTGGATGGAAGTGACGTCCACCACCGTGACGTTCATGCACACACGGCCCCGCACAGGGGCCCGTTGTCCCCGGATCAGCACCTCGGAGCGGTTGGAAAACCGGCGAACATATCCATCCGCATATCCCACCGGCACGGCGGCGAGGGTGGTGGGCCGGTCCGTGATGAAGGTCCGTCCGTAGGAAATGCTCGTTCCGGCGGGTGCCTGTTTTACCTGAACAACATTGGAATGGAAGGACATGACCGGTTTCAAGGCAATTCGCCTGCCGAGTTCAGGGGACGGGGTTGTCCCATATAGGGCCAGGCCGGTCCGCACCAAGTCGGATCCGGTGTTCCATCGGTATATGCATGCCGCACTGTTGGAAACCTGGTTGTTTGCGGGACGATGCCCCATCTTATGCGCCAGATCGAGGAACTGTCTGAATTTCTTTACCTGCTCCAGGGTGTACGCTTCTTCCCGGGGGTCTTCTGCCGCGGACAAATGCGTCAGAAGCCCGTCGAGTTTCAGGCCCCCGCAGGAGCGGAGGAGATCGAGGGCGAGTTCAGCCTGATGTTCGGGTAAACCCATGCGTCCCATGCCGGTATCGATCTTCAGGTGGACGTGTACAACGCGGTCCTTGCGGCGAGCGATCGCATCGAGTTCGGGAATTTCCCGGACGTCGTGAAGCACGGGAATTACACCGCATTCGACTCCGTATTCGCGCTCATCCTCGAGAAATCCCATCAACACGACCACGGGGAGATCGATTCCTCCTTCCCTGAGTCGCACCGCTTCTTCCAAGCGGAAAACCGCCAGGTATTCGCAACCCAGTTGGGCCAGTTTTCTGGAAACGGGCAGCATTCCATGGCCATAGGCATCCGCCTTGACCACGGCCATCACTCGAAGGGCCGTGGGGCCGCATGAACGAACCTGGTTGAGATTCCGCTCGATAGCCGCGAGGTCGATCTCAACTCTGTTATGAGAAAACGAATGACCCACTCGAAGGTTTCCGGTTTGCCGCAGGTTAGAGGTATCGTATCGGTGAACAGCAATAACCACATTTTGACGTAAAGGTAAAGCAAAACCCGGCGTGGAAACCGCTCGAAAGCATCCTTCCTGGAAGAGGCGACGGGGATTTCTTTCGGGTTGGAGGGCCGCGTCGCGTCGAAGGAGGATTCTCGGCGGGAATAAGGCGCCTTGGTTTCTCGGTAGTTCTTTGGGAAGCCCGCAATTGGGCCGGACCTGAGGCAGAAGGGATCTTCGAGAGATAGGGGTTGTATGGAAAAGGGGTTGCCCGCCGGATCCCCCCAAGGGGAACTATTTCACGCGTCCGCCACCAGACGGACGAGCTTCATGTACACATCCGGTTGGAATTTGGCGCTCAGCGTGTCCTCTTTCAGAATCCTCAGGGCATCCGAAGGCGAAGCGGCGGACCGGTATGGGCGTTTATCCGTTGTGAGGGCCTCATAGCAATCCAGTATGCCTATGACCTGTCCCGGAAGGCTGACGTCGGTGAGCTGCAGCGGATATCCGGTGCCGTCCATGCGTTCGTGGTGATCGAGGATCCCTCGTACGATCACTCTCTGACTCGAGAACTGCGGGACCGCCCGATTGATGATTCTCCAGCCGTGCTCGACGTGCATTTTCATGGTGCTGTATTCCAGAGAGGAGAGCCTTCTTCTGGCCTTGAGGATCTGATCCGGGACCATCACTTTTCCGATGTCGTGCAATAAAGCAGACAGGGCCCATTGCTTGAGGGCATAGCGTTCGGCCGCCGAGGTCGTGGAACGGTCTTCGGAAGGCGTTACGCACTGGAGCCATTCGCTTCGGCCTTCTTTGCGTTCTTTCTCGAGATACCTGAGAGTGAGGATCATGACATTCACGGAATGCGTGGCCGTAGTGAGATCTTTGGACATAACCCGGTGCATCAGGCGGAGGATGTCTTCACCGCTGTCCAGATCCAGCAGCGCCACGTAGTATTCGGCAAGTTCTTGCAGTTTGAGGAGGTTATCCGAGAAACCGTCCTGCGACTCATCCGCGAGTTCCTGGCGGGTCAAACTCTCGTGCACCAGCATGAGAGTGAAATCCCGCACGATGGCTGCTTTTTGCTCGTCGAAGGGGCCTGCCAGGCTTAGCAGCAGGCTTTGCTCGAATTTTTCCCGGTGTTCATGCTCATTCAGAAGGGTGACGAAAACCTTGATTCCGTTCTCCAACAGCCGGCGGATGGCGGTATCCGAATAGGCGCCGCTTCTGGGCAAAAACCGGACCAGGCTACCGGTGTCAGGGTGAATGATGAACACTGGGAAGTCCTTGTAGGCGTTGATCAGGCTCGGCTGAACGGGGACAAAGTTTTCCAACATCCACCTCGTGAATTCTGAAATGATACAGCTCGGGAACGGTCTTATCGTGAGTGGAACTCGGGCCCGGCGCCTTCAGGCCCGGAGATGCGACGGACTGGGGCCCATGACCTGTGCTCAAATCACCAAGCGCGGAGCGAGTGCCGTCAACACACGCTAAACAAAGGCGCAATGGGAATTGGGCCGGCTTTATTGGACCAATGTCACCGGTCGGGAACGTTGATTCTATTCAGCGCCCGACACGTCATACCCCATGCCGATTCCCTCCGAAACTCGAAAAACACCGTTGCGTGTATCCTTCGATAGACGCTTCAGCCTGCTAAAACTCGCCCTCCTCTATATCGGCGCCACCCCCGACAAACTTTAGGAATATTTCAACGGAAAATGAGGCTTATGTCTGCGTCTCCGAATATCTTAAAGTCTCCAAGCATCCGCAACCATGGTCAGGTGACGCCGGACGCCCGCATGTTGATGTCCCATCTGCTCCGCCGCAATCAGACCGGTCAGCCGACCGCTGTATCATCAGGAAAACAGCTACACTTTTATTGTTCAAAAGAGAAACGTGCTGGGATATAATCTCAGGGACTCCGGAGCGGAAAGCATCCGTATTCGATATGTTGGGACCGGGGCGTTAAGAACGCGTGTCAATTCAAGCGCTGAAGAGCTTTTTGGCCGCGCGGGACTCGTCCTTCATTTTTGCGAGTCAAAACGTCAAGGCCGTGAGGAAGGATGACGCGACGCGGATTCCCCCTCACGGGCCTGCAACAAGAAGAGATCCGTGGGGAATATCCAACTATGACCAAAAATAAGAAGGACAAAACACTCGAGGAGTCAAGCGTAGAACTTGCCCCGGAGGACATGGAAGTCATGGACAGGGTGAGGGCCATGAGCCCGGGCGTATATCGTCACACCTCATGGACCACCATAGGGACCGGCTCCACGGCGAAACGTAAAATTCAGATCATTGATTACTATTTCAAGGAACTCGAGCCGGATGAGTTTGGCCTGTTTAGCGCCCAGGTCGTGGACTATACGGGCAAGCCACTGCAGATGTTCGACCGGTTAAGACCTTCCGAAGTGTACAAGATGCGCCTGATCAGTGAAAACCTGGAAGAGCTGCCCAAAATACTCGACAGAGTAAACATGCTCAGGTCCCATGTGAAGATAGCGGAACGCCATCTCGAGCAAGGTGAGTATCACAGCGCCGAGTACGAATACGACAACGCCTTGAAAATCGACAAACACAGTGTCGAAGCCAACCTCGGAAAGGGAAAGACGCTGTTCAAAATGGAAAGATACGAGGAAGCCAAGGAGATTTTCGACGAACTATCCGAGAATCCCGAACTCTATTTGGAGGAGCACAAACACCTGTTCAACGAGTACGGGATCAATCTGCGGCAGATGTCCATGTACGATTGCGCCGCCGAATCGTACAAGAGAGCGATCAGGGTCAATCCCTACGATCCTCATCTTTACTACAATCTGGCCATCACGTGTGTAAAACTGGGCGACGCTCCGCTGGCGGTGAAACTGCTCGACCGGGCTGTAAAATTGAAACGCAAACTCGAGAACGTCAGCTTCCCCGAAGCGGAGAGTCTGCTCAAAAGGATAAAGAGTAAACTGCCGGAGAACTAAAGAAACACGTCCGCGGCATCACGATTTTACACGTTCGATATACTCCCCCTTACGCGTATCTACTTTGACGAGATCTCCCTCCTCGATAAAGAGCGGCACCTGAACAACCGCTCCTGTTTCCAGGGTGGCCGGTTTGCCGCCGCCGCTCGCCGTGTCCCCCCGTACTCCGGGTTCGGTCTCCGCCACCAGCAGTTCCACAAAGTTCGGCAGCTCGATGGCGATGGGAGCGCCTTTGAAGAAGACCACACCCACGCTTACATTTTCCTTCATATACAGCGCAGCGTCTCTGGCCTGTTCAACGCTCAGGAAGATCTGCTCGAACGTTTCATTGTCCATCATGCAGAACTGATCGTTGTCCTTGTAAAGGTATTGCATGTTTCTTTCCTGCAGATCGGGCTTGGGCACTTTCTCACCGGCGCGAAACGTCTTTTCCAGCACCTGACCGGTATCCATGTTCTTGATCTTTGTGCGAACGAAGGCGCCGCCTTTTCCAGGCTTTACGTGCAGGAAATCCACAATGACAAAGGGCTTGCCGTCAAATTCAATTTTAAGCCCCTTTCGAAAATCGGCGGTTGTAAACACTCGACACTCCTCCCTTCAAAAAAACCTGCGGTCCCTCACGAGCTGGATCGAGGTTGAATTCCGTCGAGAATCCGAACCATGACATCCAGTGATTTTTTCTGTTTTTCCAGTTCTTTTTCTTTTAGGGTTCGTATTTCCTTGAGTTTGCCCCTGTATTGACTATTTTCGGGAAATTTTTCACTCAAGTGTTGATAAATGCTTTCGGCCTGTACCAGTTGGCCCTGTTGAAGGTACAGGTCGGCCATTGTCTCGGTTTCGGTGCCCTCGATGACGCCCGTCTTTATTGGGGCCGGGTCGGGAGCTCCCGTCTCTTTTCCGCCCGTTTCCCTTCCAAAGGCGTGGGTCATAAAGGCTTTGTGCGCCAGAAAGACCTTGTAAGCCAGAACGGCCCGTTCATTCTCGCCCCGCTGTTTGAAAATTCTGGCCATCCGTTCGAAGGCGTTCATGTAGTGGCGAATCTGTTTGGCCACCACACCGAACTGTTCCATAGCCTCGGCCGCCCGGCCGGAATCCAGCAGCAAACCGCCCCTTGCCAGCGCCAGATCGGGACTCTCCGGGAATTCTCGAAAGCCTTCGTTCAGCACTTCCCGGGCCTCGGCGCCGAGACCCCGTTCCAGCAGCAGTCTGGAGACGGCGATATAAAGGGAAGGAGATCGAGCATGTCTCGGGAGTTCCTCCACCCACTTTGGCAATTCTTTGGACATACCTACGTCTTATGCTCCCCGGGTTCCCGCATGGTTCGATCTATTTGGCGGCATGGAGGGATTTGGGATATGTGTCCGGGTGGCGGACCTCATCGGAGGACAGCGGTTTCTTGAATCGATAAACGATTTCGCCTTCGCGAACCATTCCCAGTTCGTGTCGGGCCGTTCTTTCAATGTACTTCAGATCGTTTCGTAGCCCTTTGACCCCCTTGAGCAATTCCCGATTTTTCTGGCGAAGTTCCTGTTTGAGGAGGATAAGGCGTTCCTTCTCATTGTGCAAGTTCAAGTAGTTGATAAAACCTCTGTCCCCATAGAGGAGCACCCAGCCGAGGATGGCGGCCAGGATTCCCAGGGCAAAAAAACTTCGGAGAAAGGAGGTTACCTTCGCCAAAACCAAATCCTCCTCAAGAAATGCCTCTTGAGTTCGGAGGAGACGCGACGGTAGCTCTCCTCTCCCCGCAAGATTCGAAAAAACACATCCATGATTTCCGGATTGCGTCTCACCTTGTGCACGAAGTATTTGGGAAAGCGATAAATCCATCGGGTGGCCCAGGCCGCCTGGCGAAACTCGCTGTAGAATTCTTCGTCCATCCGACGCTCGTATTGAGATAAAGCGTCGGGCTTTCCTCGAAACACGTCGAGAATTGCGGTGGCGGCCAGTTGAGCACTGTACACGGCAAAGTAAATGCCTTCTCCGGTTAGCGGATCCGTCAACCCCGCGGCGTCTCCCAGAAGTATGGCTCCCGGAACGGCCACCGTGGGTCTGCTTCTCGCAAAGCTGACAATAGGGTGGGCGAGGGTCTTCTCGTTACTCTGTGACGCCGTCGATTCAAGCCCCATGGTTCGAAGAAAGGCGGAAAAACACTTTCTTAGCGTACGTTTCTTCTCCAGAAGAACGGCAAGCCCGGCGGACACGGCGTTCGCGTGAGGAAAAATCCATCCGTAACCGAACGTCACCCATCCCAGGTCAATATGCACGCGATCACGTATGGACAGCGCCACATCTCCGTTGTCGATGCGCCGTTCCAGGGTCGCGTATTGCCACCACTCATTGTTCGGCATCAAACATCGCCGCACCACACTGAGCGAACCATCCGCTCCAGCCACCATTGGGGCCCGCACGGTACCGGCGGCGGAATGCACCTCAATCAGTCCATTGTCGCGAGTCACTCTTTTCACAGGAACGTTCTGAACGATTTCAGCCCCGGCGGATTCCGCTTCCTGCATGAGTTTCTGGTCGAACCGTTCCCTCCTGACCATGTAGGCCAATGTTTTTGTGCTGTACTGGGTGACGGGCTCCTTGCCCAGGTAGGAGAGAGTGGCGCCGTATATGGATCCTTCGACCACGTCAAGGGCCGACAAGTCAAAAATTTGATCGATTCGTTGCGAGATGCATCCGGCGCAAGGCTTCACACGTGGGTGGACCTTTCTCTCCAACGCCAAAACCTTGAGTCCGTTTTCGGCCAATATCTTGGATAAGACCGATCCCGCCGGGCCCAAACCGACAACAACGACATCGTACATTTCGTTCACGGACGTTTCGTGGCCTTCCACTTGTTATTCGGAGCCGTTTATGCTAGAAAGCTCAATCCTCTAATAATTAACACAATTATTCTAAATCATTCAAGGTCATTCAGGGCACAGGTCGGACAAAGTGGAAGACGCATCCAGTCTCGTGGACCTCAAAATCGTGAATGGGACCGTTCTGACCATGTCAACGGCCGGGGAGATTCTAGAGAGGGGAACCGTGTCGGTTCACAATGGTTCGATCCACGGCGTGACTTCAGAGGCGGGGGATCTTCCTGCTCGCAAAGTGATCGATGCGAAAGGCAAACTTGTGATGCCGGGGCTGGTGAACACCCATACTCATTCGCCAATGTCCTGCTTTCGAGGGCTTTCGGATGATCTGCCGCTGATGGAGTGGCTCGAAAAACACATCTTCCCGGCGGAAGGCTTGTTCGTCGACAGTGGGCTGGCTTATTGGGGCTCTATGCTGTCCTGTCTTGAGATGATGCTTTCCGGGACCACCACGTTTGCCGACGGTTACTTTTTCGAAGAGAATGTGGCTCAGGCGGTCCTCGATTCCGGTCTGCGGGCCGTCGTCTGCCAAGGGGTGGTCGATTTTCCCGCTCCCGGCGTGCCCGATCCAAGCGAAAACGTCCGCCGGGCCGTTCAACTGATTCGCGAGTGGGGCAATCGAAACAGTCGCGTCAGATGCGGCATTTTCGCTCACTCCACGTACACATGTTCGCCGGAAACGCTGAGCCGGGCCAAAGCGGCGGCAAATGAACACGAGGCGCTTCTGTTCATCCATCTTTCCGAAACGCGGGACGAAATCAAGCAGATAGAAGAACGGTTCGGATGCACACCCGTGCGCCATCTCGAGAACTTGGGAATCATGGACCACCGCACCGTTGGTGTTCACTGCGTGTGGTTGACGGACGAGGACATGGACCTCATCGCGAGAAGGGACATGGGCGTGTCTTATACTCCTGAGAGCGAGATGAAGCTGGCCTCCGGCGTGGCTCCAATACCCGAGCTGATTCGAAGGGGTGTGGCCGTCTCCTTAGGAACGGACGGTCCGGCCAGCAACAATGACATGGACATGTTCACCGAAATGGACGTCTCCGCAAAGCTTCAGAAGGTGCATAATTTAGATCCAACATGCGCTTCGGCCCGGGAGACCGTTTGGATGGCAACGTTGGGCGGGGCCAGGGTGTTGGGAATGGAGAACGAAGTGGGATCGATAGAACCCGGCGGGTCCTTCATCTGGATTGTGCAGAAATCCTGAATCAAGTCCGGCGGATAGGCGACAAAATCCGGCGTCACAAGATCGCCTAGCCGCGAGCCGCACGAGAACCGGAAGCCGGATACCGGCCGTCGTTACTTGCCCGAAAACTGCTTAAGCGTTTTCACCAGCTGTTCAGCCTCTTTGATCGGTTGGGCCTTATTTTCCAGCAGAATGTCTCTCGCGTTCAGTGGCGTGCCGTAGAAAGCCTCATTGGACTCATTATCCGGGGCTACAATCGCTCCCTTCAACGATACGCCGGCAAACAGCCCTTTGGTTCTCGAATAAGAATAGATCTCCGCTGTCAGAAGAATATCCGTATCAGCGGCCATGGTCCTTCCTACCGGGCCCGCTGTGGCGGAAACGTCTCCCCCCAGGGTGACCTTGCCTGAAAGTAAGCTTTCGATTCCTCGCTTGTTTAGAATGAACAAAATAAGATCGATCGATTCGCCGCCAAACTGGAACCCGATGCTTCCACCCCCAACGGTGAAAAAGGCAGGGGCGCTCCAGGACTGATTCTCAGCGTCGTAGGTGGAGATCAATCCGCGTCCGAACTTGCCGCCCACAAAAAAGGCGCCCTGGAGGACCCGGGGAAACACGGCGACGGCGGCGCTTTTCCGGAAGAGCTCCATAGGCACTTCCTTGTCCGGGCTCTGCATGAATTCCAACAACACCTGGGTAGCGTTTTCCACTCGTTTATCAACAGTGGATTCCTGGGCCCATGAGGGTATGGATACAAGCAGAGACAGCGCAACCACCAACAAAACGATCGATTTTCTCGATGACTTCATGAAGGTTTCCTCCTCGAATTGGCTCGTAATGCTCGATTTATACAACCAGATTAATTATCAGCCGGATCATCGTCAATGACTTGGAGGCTGCAATCGAGATAGAGGCCTCCTTTTCTCCGCCGGTTGTTGTAAGGATGTTTCCGGAGCGATCAGGGAACTGCGTCAAATAATGAGAACCGGCCGGCGGCTGGAGGGTTATCCACCGAACATCCGCAGAAATCATGGGCTAAGCCGCGGGTAAGCTGTCCGAGCAAGCGGCGCTTGACATCAGCGGCGAGGGAATGTTAAAGGTTTCACGAATGAATGAGCATTCATTTTTCAGTTTTAGCGCCGGGCGGCGCTGACGTCGAAGTTGCTGAAAGGAGTCCAGCATGTCGCAGGTACCGTTTTATGAGGTGAACGAGGCCATCGTGGCCATGGGCGGAGAGGATTTGAACCTATGCATGCAGTGTGGCCTGTGTTCCGGTTCTTGTCCCTGGCGGCTGGTTGACGGTGAATTTTTTGTCAGACAGATGATTCGTATGGGACAACTCGGTCTCGAAGGCTACGAATCCGATGATATTCTTTACGGCTGTACCACTTGCGGCCTTTGCCCTCAACGATGTCCGAGAGGCGTGAAAATCATTGACGTCATGCGCGCCATGCGAAGCATGATCGCTGAAGCCGGAGCAATACCAGGGGTACTCAAGACCGTGCTCGGCAGTGTGCACGGCAAGGGGAATCCCTGGTCCGAGGAACGCGAGAAACGCATACGGTGGACCCAGGGTCTTGATATACCGTCTTTCCAGGAAGGGACCGAGTATTTTCTGTCTATCTGCTGCACATCCGCCTACGATGTACGGTCCCAGAAAATCGCGAAGGCGTTGGCCGGAATTCTTACCAAAGCCGGCGTCAGCTACGGCATACTCGGCAATGAAGAAAGCTGTTGCGGGGAATCTGTGCGGAAGATCGGGGATGAGATTCTGTTCGCGAAATTGGTCGAGAAGAACTCGCAACTCCTGGAGGGTAAGGGTGTAAAGAAACTGATTGTCAACTCTCCCCACTGTCTCTACACCTATACCAAGGAATATCCACAAATGGGAGCCGAATTCGAAACCAGCCACCATTCTCAAATCCTTGCGAGTCTCATCGAATCGGGAGCCATCAAACCGGAAAAGGCCATCGAGAAAAAAATTGCCTTTCACGATCCCTGTTATCTGGGTCGTCACAGCGACATCTACGATGCACCCCGAAGCATCATTGAGGCCATTCCCGGCGCGGAACTCGTTGAATTGAAACGTAACAGACGCAACAGTCTTTGCTGTGGCGCCGGTGGAGGTCGTCTATGGATGGAGACCGCGCCGGAACAGCGTTTTTCGGACCTGCGCATCCATGAGGCCCTGGAGTCCGGCGCTCAGATACTGGCCACGGCCTGTCCCTATTGCATAAACATGCTCGAAGATAGTCGGAAGAACACGGGGAAAGAAGACGAGATCGAGGTTCTGGATATCAGTGAACTGTTGGGCGCTTCCATAGGCATCTGATGTCGCCGGGTCCCGGTCTCCCAAAGCGCGGCGTTGTACAGGTTTCATGATGGGGTGCGAGGAGGCTCGAACAGACGGGTGCGTCGGATTCCGGTTGGGCGAACGGTCCGTTAAACTCTCCTCGCACCTTACTGAGTCGGATCGCGTGCTCCATCGGACTGTAGCGGATCAGCGACAGCCCGGTTGCATGGGCAGCACGGGACGTTGCAACACCTGACTTTAGCAGGGTAACCGGGCGACGGACTTCCGTTTCCATCTTCTGCCTGACAGTACAAAACTGAAACTGAAGAGTGACAAGTTGTACTTTCCATTTCAACAGGAATGAAGGGAACTTTCGGAAGTGGGATTTCCAAGGTTGCCGTAATAGGCACGCCGTCTCCCGCCTGACATGCGAGAGTCGGAGAGGGCGGAAGGCTTCCTCGATGCGAGGAGTGCGGCTTAGAATAAGCACGTAGCCGGCGCTCGGGTCCGCTCAAATTACGTGGCACATTAGTTG
>JACQYL010000100.1 GCA_016208165.1 Deltaproteobacteria bacterium | reverse complement strand
GAACCCAACCCCCGACACATATACAACACGCCCGGCCTATACTCTGTAAGCCTGTTGGTTTCGGCGGGAGACTCGAATACCTACCTGTTCCGCAATGACTACATCCAGGTGCTGGACTTTCCGAAGCAGTGGATATCCGGAAGGATTTTGGATGAGAACATGGTAGGGATGGGCGGAGTCGTTGTCGAACTTACAGACATCGGGAACACCCAAACGGACGGTTCCGGCACATTTCTGATGGAAGTGCCGTACAATTGGACCGGCTCGATAACGCCGTCTAAGGCGGGCTATATTTTCACTCCTCCTTCCAGAGATCTCATGAATATAACGGCCAATCAGTCGAACCAGGATTTCGCGGGTGTACCGTTGGTGAGCGTGTCCGGAACGATCACTTATCAAGGAGACGGTCTGGGCAGCGTAACCGTGAGCTTCACGGGAAAGGGGTCAACCACGACGAACGCCCAGGGCGAATATTCCATGACCGTTCCCTCGGGCTGGAGCGGCGCCATAACGCCCTTCCGGATCCAATATGTTTTCCAGCCTCCGTCCATCGATCTCGCCAACGTGGTGGCGGATCTGACGGATCAGGATTTCACCGCCTCGGAGCTGGTCATTGAGCCCGGTTTAAACTGACCCTCGGACACCGCGCAACGAACCGGCAGGCCCGACTCGTTGCGCCGGATTCCGTTCTTGGGGAGGAGGTTTGTAAAATGAAAGCTATGTTTCAGGCTCTGTGGGTAGGTGCGGTAATTCTGTTCTTCGGATGCCCGCCTTCCTTTGTCTTCGCAGCTACAGCCCTGGTTCCCACCCTCGAATACCCCACCATTCAGGAAGCCGTCGATGCTGTTCAGAGTGATTCGGACCCCGGGGAGGTGATTGTCAACTCCGACAGTACTTTTCTCGAGCCTGTCTTCATATCCGAAAGCGTCGTCCTGAGAGCCGGCGATGGCTTCTCGCCCGTCATAGAAATAGTCGGCGGTTTCGATTCGCCGCTCACCATTCGAGCGACGCAAAACGTTAACACGGAAGTGGTGGTTCGAGGAATCTCATTTCGTATACAAAGTGGGACGTCGCCGGCCAACGGGATTTCTATTACAAATGCGGCAACCGACGCGACGAAAACGCTCGAGGTAACCTTCGACGGCATCCGGATCGTAGCGAACGATATACAGAGCGCCATCACGATCGCCTCGGGAGATTCCCGGACCATCACGCTCACGCTGGTGAACAGCGATATCGAGTTGGTGGGAGAGGACGCCGGCGGGCCCGCTTGTGTATTCCTGAAGCCTTACTCCTACAATCTTACGTCAATCATACGCAACAACACGTTCCGCTTTTCGAACGCAGGGGGCATCAGGGTCGAGACCGCGTTCAATAATTATCTGAATTCCGCGACCATTGAGGGCAATGTCTTTGACGGAGGAACGGATTTAAGCATGAACGAACGCCGTTACGGGGTTCAGATCACCGGACCAAACAGTGCTCAGTCCGATAATGCGGAAACGCAAACCATCGTGACGAATAACCTGTTCGTGCGAACGTCGCAGGCCATTCAGGTCGAAAGTCGTCTCAATCAGGTGCATACCCTGTCTGTAAACAACAATTCGGTTGCCGAAGCCCGGAGTGAAGGTCTGTATCTCAGGGCCGAGGATAGCTCTAGGGTTAACGCCACCGTTGCCAACAACATCATCGCGGGCAGCCTTGGATTCGGAATTGTGGTTGCCAAGTTTGGCGCCGGGACGATCGACCTGACGAACTCCCATAACTTGTTGTTTGACAATGCGGAGGGCGACTATTCCGGAGCCGATCCCGGTATCGAGGACCTGGCTTTGGATCCGAAATTCATCAATCCGGGTGCGGACAACTATCGTTTGCACAAGGACTCACCCGCCATCGACCAAGGTACGGACAATCCTTCGGGAGGATTGGGCTCGGGAACCGACTTCGACGGTCATACCCGGATTCAGGACGGGAACTCGGATGGAAGCGCCGTCGTAGACATAGGCGCTTATGAATATGAATCCTCAACAGCCCTTGCAGCAAACGGTATATGGAAAGACCCCACCAACCAAACGCACAACTTTTATATCCAACACTATTCCACAGGCGCTACGGTCGTCATCTATACCAAGGATGCGGTCACGTTCTTTGCATTTCTCGCGGATATCTCGGGGTCTACGTTTGAGACGGACTCCATCGATCCCGCTCAAGCCAGAAGGATGCGCATCCTGTTCGCGTCCGATGACCAGGCTCTGGCAACCGTCACGGACAACACGCAAAATCCGGCCGTTTCCTTCGACGTGCCCATTCACAAGGAGTTTGACGCCCTAAGGACCCAGCACTCGGGTATATGGAAGGATGCGAGCGGGTTGTTCAACCTGTACGTGCAGGACTACAAAACCGGATCCACGGTGATGGTCTATACGTTTAACGGCGTCGATTTCCAGGCGTTTCTGGGCGATGTCACCCTGTTTGCTTTTACGGCTCTAAATCTCGCCGACCAGAGCGAGGAGTTGGGCACGGTGTTTGCCGGCCCGGACAACGGGACCGTTACCGTGACGCCCGCTGCTGGAGGAGGCTCTCCGTCGGCCGCAAACAGCTTCATGCATCAGGTGCTCAAAACCTTCAAGCCGGAAGGGGTGGAGGTCGATTTTGAAGGAGTCCCCCTCTCGGGGCCGGCGCCGTTTGAGGTTCGATTTTCGGACTCCTCAACGGTCGGGCACACCGCGTGGTCGTGGGATTTCGGAGACGGATCGTCCGGAAGCGTGGAACCCAATCCCCGCCACGTATACAGCACGCCCGGCCTGTACTCCGTCAGCCTGTTGGTTACCGCCGGAGACGCGGACACCTTCCTGTTCCGAAATGATTACATCCAAGTGCTTGACTCTCCAAAGCAGTGGGTGTCCGGAAGCGTTCTGGATGAGACCATGAAGGGCATAGACGGAGTCACCGTCTTCCTTGAAGCAGGGACGACCATGACCGACGCCTCGGGGACCTTCTTGATCGAAGTACCGTACCATTGGTTCGGCCACGTAACACCGGTCAAGGAGGGGTATACTTTCGATCCGCCTTCCAGGGAGATCCATGATGCGACGGCCAATCAACCGAACCAGGACTTCACGGGTACGCAACCCGTCGAGATTCTGGTGAGCGTGTCCGGAAAGATCACTTATCAGGGGGATGGCCTGGGCAGCGTAACCGTGGGCTTCACGGGAGAGGGATCGGTCACGACGAATGCCCAGGGCTTATATACGATTAATGTTCCCTCGGGCTGGACCGGCGCCATAACGCCATCCCGAATCGGGTATGTCTTCGAGCCTCCTTCCATTAATCTCGCCAACGTGGTGGCGGATCTGACGGATCAAGATTTCACCGCCTCGGAGCTGGTCATCGAGCCCGGTTCGAAATGACCCTCGGACACCGCGCAACGAACCGGCGGGCCCGGTTCGTTGCGTCGGATTCCGCCTGCCGACCTATCTTACGTTTTATCCAAAGCGCCTCGGATCACATTCAGCATCTGATGCCATTCGTACGGTTTACGAATGATATCGGCGGCGCCCGCACGGATCGATTTTTGTGCCTGTTCCTCGGTCAAATGGTCGCTGGCGATAAGAACCTTCACTTCCGGGTCAATGCGTAGAAGGGCATCGAGACAGGCGAGCCCTCCAATGCCGGGCATGATCAGATCCAATACGACAAGAGATATCGTATCCTTGTATTGCCTGAACAGTTCGATGCCGAGTTCTCCATTTTGAGCTCTGAGCACTCGATATCCGAATCTGCTCAACATATGGTCGACCAGATTCAGCAGCGGCTGTTCGTCGTCCACGACCAGGATGGTCTCGGTCCCTCCTTTGGGAAACAGCCTGACTTCCTCTTTTTCGAGTAGATCGACGGCATTGGTTACGATCGCGGGAAAATAAATCTCGAATTGCGTTCCCCGTTCCGGTCCGCTCTTGCAGACGATATGACCCCGATGGCTCTTAACGATTCCGTAGACCATGGACAGCCCAAGCCCGGAGCCTCTTCCGTTTTTCTTTGTGGTGTAGAAGGGCTCGAAAATACGATCGAGCGTCTCGGGCTCCATGCCGAATCCGGTATCGGAGATGGAGAGAAGAACGTACTCTCCCGGCAAACACTCCATGTTTATCTTGCAGTAAGCTTCGGTCAAGGTCGTATTCCGGGTCTCCAGCACAAGCCTGCCGCCGTTCGGCATGGCGTCTCTGGCATTTAAACACAGGTTCATGACGACCTGCTCCAGTTGCATGGGATCGGCATTGATGGTGTGCAGGCCTTCGTACAAACGGAGTTCGATGTCGATCATCTTTGGAATGGTGCGCGCGTCGAGTTTCTCTTTACGCAGTCGAACGGTCTCAAAGGCGCGGTCCAGGAGCGCGATCAGTTCCATGGGCCGGACGGGTTTCTGCAGATAGTGATAGGCCCCTTGTTTCAGGGCGGCCAGGGAGGAATCCAGATCCGCATACGCTGTCACGATGGTGCACAAGCGATCGGGATCGTACTGCTTTATCTCCGCCAGGAGGTCCGTGCCGGTTCCGTCCGGAAGTTTGATGTCAAGAAGTGCAACCTCGGGTTTATGCGCCCGGACAACGCTCAATGCCTCTGAGCAGGTTCCGGCGTTCAGGGTGATATATCCTTCATCTCCTAGAATGTCTTCGAGGTTGTTCCTCAAGTCGGCGTCGTCGTCAACGATCAACACGGTTTTCTTTAGTATGTTCGACATACGTGAGTCTTCGACCACTTTCCATTTCCTGAATCGCCGGTTTGCAGCGCCCTCGCCTGGAATTTTGAAGTAAGCGGTTTATGCCGGGTACAGCCGTGGAAAGCTACAGCTCGAACCGACGATTCATCTGTTTCGTACGCTTTCGAGTTGAATTTGGCGTTCCAGCGAGGCTCAGGCTGTCGGACGGTCCCCTTCGACTCTCAAGTGAAAGAGAGCCGGCGGGTTTTCACGGTCAGAATGCGCTGAACCGATTCCCTGAGCCTTTGTTTAAGAGCCTCGCTTTTTTCGACCTCCGCCATAATGGTCCGAAAACAGTCCTCCACCTTTTCTAGCCGGCTGCAGACGAGCAGAATGTCACAGCCGGCTTCAAATGCGAGCAGAGCGGACTCTTCGATCGAATATTGTTTGGCTACGGCGCCCATTTCCAAATCGTCGGACAGCACCAGTCCTCGATAACCCAAGTCATGTCTCAACAAGCCTTGGATTAATCTGGGTGATAGACTCGCCTGACGGTCCGGGTCTTTATCCGGGTACAGGGCGTGGCCCATCATTATGCCGGCTACATCCTGAGCGATGGCGGCTCTGAAGGGAATTAGATCCTTTTCCAGCGATCCCGGAACCGACGGCAGTTCCTCGTGGGGATCGCGTGTAGCTCTTCCCAGACCGGGAAAATGCTTGGCGCAGGCCATCACCCCGTTTTGCTGCAGGCCTCGAATCAAGCCGATGCCCAGCTCCGCCACCCGCAAGGGATCGTTCGAGAAACTTCGAAGCCCCGTTCTCGAGGAATCATCGAGCCTCCGAACGTCCAGCACGGGCGCCAGATTGATATTGAATCCGGCTCTGATCAGATCGCTCGCCATCAAGGCGCCACGATCGTAACATGCACCATAGCCGGTGCCTTCAGGAAGCTCCCCTTGCGAAGGAAATACGGTGAACGGTTGGCCGAGCCTGGCAACAACCCCTCCCTCCTGGTCAACAGCGTTGAAAAGCGGTTGAAGGTTAAGGGACTTGGCGCGGGCCTGCACGTTATCCGCCAAAGCCGTTATCTGCTGGGGCTCTTCGAGATTTCGCTTGAATAAAATGATGCCTCCAAGCCGTATGTCCCCGATGAGGCTCATGAGTTCCACAGGAGGTTTGGTTCCACTGAATCCAACGAGGAAAATCTGTCCCGCGTGTTCCATCAAATCCATATTCTATGCTCCTCGATTGCATGCTCTATGCTAATATATCATAGCCGGAAAACGGATTCAGACAAAACACATTTTGGAAATGGGTTGAAATCGACCCGCCTTTTCAATAAACATGATTTCTTGAACCTGTATACACCGATTCAATGTGCCACCACCCAACTACATGTTAAATTTGGAAAGATTCTATGAAACCGTTGCTTAAGTTCAACGTACTCCCGGCGCTTCCGGATCGATTGAAATCACTCTCGGACATAGCGCGCAATCTATGGTTCGCCTGGAATCCGGAAGTTATTTCCTTGTTCGAACGTCTGGACCGGGAAATTTGGGAACAGTCCGAGCACAATCCTGTTCACATGCTGAACAGACTCAACCAGCAAACCCTGGATGACGCGGCCGCCGACGAAGGTTTTCTAGCTCATCTGGAACGGGTTCACTTTGTCCTTGAAGACTATCTGGCTAGTCCAAAGTGTGATATCCTGGATAAGTCCACTCCGAGCAATTTCCTTGTCGCCTACTTTTCGGCTGAATACGGCATTGCTGAATGCCTCCCTATCTACTCGGGAGGATTGGGCATTTTGAGTGGGGATCATCTGAAGTCGGCGAGCGATCTGAACGTGCCATTGGTCGGCGTGGGATTGATGTATCAGGAAGGATACTTCCGTCAATACTTGAATTTTGAAGGGTGGCAGCAGGAAATCTATCCGAAGAACGACTTTCTCCAACTCCCCACCACCCCCGTAAAAGACGACCGGGGAAACGCGCTTACCGTCGAGGTTTCCTTCGAGGGACGGGCCGCCTACGCCCAGATCTGGCGAGTGCAGGTGGGCCGGGTTCCCCTGTACCTGCTTGACACGAATATCGAACAAAACCCCGTCGAATTCAGAAATACCACGGCCCAACTCTATGGCGGAGACCGTGAAATGAGGCTCCGCCAGGAAATCATCCTGGGGATCGGGGGGGTACGCGCCCTTAGCGCCATGGGCATCACTCCCACGGTTTACCATATGAACGAAGGCCATTCGGCCTTTGTCCCGTTCGAGCGCATTCGCATGCTCAGGGAAGAGCATGGACTTTCCTTCGACGAGGCGCGGGAATTCGTCATCGGAAGCAATGTATTCACTTCGCACACTCCGGTCCCGGCCGGCAATGATTACTTCACAGCGGAGTTGATGGGCAGATATTTCACAAGCTACGCTCCGAGGCTGGGTTTGAACATTCAGGCTCTTCTCGGATACGGGCGCACGAATCCCTGGGACAATCAGGAGGACTTCTGCATGACCGTGCTGGCTCTGCGCCTATCGGCCACCAGCAATGCGGTCAGCAAGCTGCACGCCGCGGTGTCGAGAAAGATGTGGCGGCAGGTTTGGCGGCATTTTCCCGTGGAGGATATCCCTATTCTGCCCATCACCAACGGCATTCATATCCCATCCTGGATTTCCGATGAAATGGCCACCCTGTATCATCGATACCTGGGCCCGAGGTGGGTCGAGGATCCCGACCACAAACGCCTTTGGGATCGGGTTACGTCAATTCCGGACACCGAACTTTGGCGGGCCAGGGAACGGCTCAGAGTCAGACTGGTATCGTTCGCACGGATGCGGCTAAGAAAACAGCTCGAACGACGCGGAACTTCACGCCGGGAGATCGAAGCTTCACAAGAAGCTTTGAATCCGGAATGTCTGACCATCGTGTTCAGTCGACGTTTCGCCACTTACAAAAGAGGGACCCTGCTCTTGAGGGATCCGGATCGCCTGGATCGAATCCTGAACAACCCGAAACGTCCCGTTCAGATCATTTACGCCGGAAAAGCTCATCCCCAGGACGTGCAAGGCAAGGAGTACATCAAGCGGATTGTTCAGACCTGTATGATGGAGAGGTTTCGCCAACGAATCGCCTTCATCGAGGACTATGATATCAAAGTGTCCCAATATCTGGTGCAAGGGGCGGATGTATGGCTGAACACTCCTCGAAGGCCCCTCGAGGCCTGCGGCACCAGCGGGATGAAAGCCACGGCGAATGGAGGACTCAACCTGAGCGTTCTCGACGGCTGGTGGGACGAGGCATACTCCCTGGATAACGGCTGGGCCATCGGATCGGGCGAGGAATACGCGAACGAGGAATATCAGGACGAGGTGGAAGGCAGAAACGTGTATGACCTGATCGAGAAGGAGGTTGCCCCCCTGTTTTACGCTCGGGGGGAAGACGGCCTGCCGCGGGAGTGGATCGCTAAGATGAAGAGGTCCATGGGCGACCTGTGCCCGGTCTTCAATTCCCATCGTATGGTTGAGGAATACACCCGAAAGTGTTACGCCCCCTCGACCGCGAACTGTATGGCCCTCAGCGAACACGATTTCGAAAAGGCCAAACAGTTGGCCCGATGGCGCCAGAAGATCATGATGCACTGGTCGGATGTCCGCGTTACGGAAGTTACCACGGACAGTCCTTTTACGCGAACTTCGGGCGAGGGTGTGCAGGTTTACGCTAAGGTCGCTCTGGGAGGGCTGAGTCCGGATGACGTGTTGGTGGAGCTGTATTACGGCGCTCTGGATCCGGAAAACAACTTCCTCGATCGCACCACGGCTGTAATGACTCCGATCGGCGTTGAAGGCGACGGCCTCCACCGGTTCAGTGGAATACTGGCCACCTCGGAAACCGGAAAGATCGGCGCCACCGTTCGCGTATTGCCTTACCACAAGTTCATTGGGAATATTTACGCCATGGGGCAAGTAACGTGGGCCGACTCCGCCTGACAGCCCGTCGCGATTCCCACCACCTTAATACTCACAGGTGCTTGAATCGTACACCTTTTTCAGAGGAGACATGTCATGCCGATGAAGAAACGGGTCTGGGAGCTAATGGACGAGACGCTGTTCACCATTTCACAAGATGCCTCCGTTGCAGACGCCATACATCGATTCACGGAGATGGAGAACAAACACGCCCAATGCAGCGCGCTCATAGCCGTGGACTCCAACGATGCTTATCGGGGGCTCATTACCCCCAAACAAGTATTGAAAAGAGTCAAAGCCGCTTTCGATGACTCCTGTCAGGAGGGAGAAGTCCGCCTATTGGACCGGTTCACCCACCGTTGCAGCCTCGAATCCCGTAAGCCTCTCTCGGAAATCATGCTCCAGAACGTTGACGTCGCTCCTTCCGCATCGTTGTTGGACGCATTCAATAAACTCATGGAAGATGACCTCCAGGTCCTTCCGGTTGTGGAAGGCAGGAAGCCCATCGGGATCCTGTCCATAGACAGTCTGTTCCGGGTGGTGAGAGAAATGGTGCGCGGATGATTATGGACAACCTCATTGACGTGGTCGAGGATCTGTCGCTTGCTTTCGGGGTTTCCGGTTTCGAAGACCCCGTGCGAGAGCGGATAAAGGACCGACTGAATGATCTGAACACATGTTTTGAAACCGACGTGATGGGTAATCTGACCGTTACTCTGGACCAAGGCCGGGATTTCACTGTAATGGTGGACGCCCACATGGACGAAGTGGGACTTATGGTCAACTGCGTGGAGGAAGAAGGCTGGCTGCGCTTCGCGACCCTCGGTGGTTGGGATCCCCGAATTCTACCCGCGCATCAGGTGAGTTTGCTATCGCATCAGGGCAACGTCGTCACCGGAGTTATCGGCGCCGCGCCTCCGCATGTCCAAAGTCCGGAAGATCAGCAGAAGCCGATCCAACTGGACAGCCTTTTCATTGACATCGGCAGCCGTTCGAAGAATGAGACGGAGAAACTCGGTATCACGGTGGGAACGCCGGGAGTTCTCGCCCTGCCCTTCAGACGTCTGGCCGGAGGCATGTTCACCGGTAAGGCCCTGGACGACCGCGTTGGATGCGCGCTGCTCATCCAGCTGCTGAGGCATTACCACGCCCATCCCCCGGGCTATACGCTCGTGGCCAATTTCGCCGTCCATGAAGAAACCGGACTCCGTGGCGCCAAAACCGCCACCCATCGCATCCGACCGGACCTGGCGTTTGTGGTCGAGACTACCACCGGCGACACGCCGGGAACGCCGGCCCACCAGCAGCCCACTCGAATCGGATGCGGACCGGCGATCACCCTGGCTGACAAAAATATCCTCGTGAGACCGGCTCTTGTGAAGGCCGTTACGGAAACGGCCCTCCAGTCGGGCATTCCATTTCAGACAAAGCGCCCTTTGACCGGCGGCACGGATGCAGGCGCCATTCACCTGTCGAGAGGCGGTGTCCTCACATCGGTGCTGAGTGTACCCTGCCGGTACCTCCACTCCCCGGTCGGTATGGCCTATGAGCAAGATGTTTATCATACCTTCTCGCTGCTTCGCGCTCTTCTCGACCGCGCCCCTTCGATCTACGGCCAATGCGCGCCTTGACAACCCCGATCCCTTGTGGTCTATTCACGTTTTCAAATTCCGCGCGGACGGTTGGAGGAATCCATGGATTACAAAGAGACCCTTAATCTCCCATCGACATCTTTCCCGATGAAAGCGAATCTAGTCCAGCTCGAACCCAAGCTTTTGAAATCCTGGGAAGAGGGGAACCTGTATCATCAAATCCGGGAAGCCTCCCGAGGAAAGCAGCGATACATCCTCCACGACGGCCCCCCCTATGCCAACGGCCATATTCATATGGGAACGGCCTTCAACAAGATCCTCAAGGACATTGTAGTTAAGTCCAAACAGATGAGCGGTTTCGACGCCGTATATGTGCCGGGCTGGGATTGCCACGGACTTCCCATCGAACATCAGGTGGAAAAACAGTTGGGAGAGGAGAAGGCTCGGATGTCGATTTTGGACATCCGCCGGCGTTGCGCGAAATATGCCACCGAATTTATTGATATTCAGAGGGAAGAATTCAAGCGCCTGGGCGTGCTCGGCGAATGGGAAAATCCTTACCTCACCATGGCGCATCGCTACCAATCCATCATCGTGCGTGAATTCGGCAAATTCATGCTGAACGGAAGCGTCATACGCAGCAAGAAGCCCATCTACTGGTGCAGTTCCTGCCAGACGGCGCTGGCCGAGGCGGAGGTCGAGTACGAAGACCACGTTTCCCCGAGCATTTTTGTGAAATTTCCCATGATCACGGATATGGGATCCAAGTTCCCTGAACTCACAGGCGAGAAGGTCTTTGTGGTGATCTGGACCACCACCCCATGGACCATACCCGCCAATTTGGCCATCGCGCTCCATCCTGATCTCGATTACCTTGCCGTAAAGGTGGGCGATGAAGTGTACATCCTTGCGGAAGGACTGCTCTTTGCCTGTATGTCCGCCTTCGGCGTCGAAAAGTATCGGATCCTGAATTCCTTAAAGGCGAAAGACATCGAAGGGTTTAAATGCCGTCACCCGCTCTACGACCGCGAATCAGTGATTGTTCTGGCCCCATACGTGACGCTCGAGGCCGGAACAGGGTGTGTACACACCGCTCCGGGGCACGGTCGGGAAGACTACGAAACCGGTTTGCTTTACGGCCTGGACATCTATTCCCCTGTTAACGATCAAGGCCGTTTCACAGACGATGTTGAATATTTCGCCGGCGAGTTCGTCTTCGACGCGAATACCTCGGTCAACAGAAAATTAAAAGAATCCGGCATGTTACTTTTGAAGGAGGATTATACCCACTCCTATCCTCATTGCTGGCGTTGCAAGAATCCGGTCATTTTTCGCTCTACTCCTCAGTGGTTCATCTCGATGGAGAAAAACGACTTGAGGAAGCGTTCACTCGCTTCCATCCAGACCGTAAAATGGCTCCCTTCATGGGGACGTGACCGAATCTACGGCATGATCGAATCGCGACCGGATTGGTGCATCTCCCGGCAACGGGCCTGGGGTATTCCCATTGCTGTTTTCCGCTGCAAATCCTGCAATGCCGCCATACTCAATCAGGACATATTGGACAATGTCACGTCGCTCATTGAACGGAACGGCGCGGACGTTTGGTTCGAAAAAGACGTCCAAGAACTGCTGCCGGACGGAACCGTGTGTCCCGAGTGTCAGGGAGCCGAGTTTGCCAAAGAAAAGGACATACTGGATGTATGGTTCGATTCGGGTGTAAGTTGGGCGGCGGTTTTGGAGGACCGGGATTACCTCGACTATCCGGCGGACATGTATCTGGAAGGGAGCGACCAGCACCGGGGTTGGTTTCACAGTTCCCTGTTGGCTTCCGTCGGCACCCGCGGACAGGCCCCATACAGGACCGTACTCACCCATGGATTCGTTGTTGACGGTGACGGCCGGAAGATGTCCAAATCTCTGGGCAACGTGGTGGCGCCCCAGGACGTAATAAAGAAGTACGGAGCCGAGATCTTGAGATTGTGGGTAGCGGCCGAGGATTACCGTGACGACATTCGGCTCTCGGACGAGATTCTGCAACGCTTGACGGAATCGTACCGGCGCATACGAAACACCTGGAGGTTCCTCCTGGGGAATCTCAGTGACTTCAACCCCGATACGGATCGTGTGGACTACTCGGCGCTTTCGGAGATGGATCGGTATGCGCTTCATGTTCTGCACAAGCTGATTCAGAAGGTCAGATCCGGGTACGACACCTTCGAGTATCACACGGTATTCCATTCGGTACACAACTTTTGCGTGGTGGACATGAGCGCGTTTTACCTGGATGCGCTCAAGGACCGTTTGTACACATCCCCCCGCGGATCGAAGGAACGGCGATCAGCCCAAACCGTGCTTTACGAGATCATCGATTCCCTGGTCCGGTTGATGGCGCCCGTCCTTTCCTTTACATCCGAGGAGATCTGGTCCGGTTTGCCTCGCGGAACAAAGGGAGTACACAGCGTACACATGGCCTTGTTTCCGGACGTAGACGAATCCAAGCTCGATAATGACCTTGCCGAACGCTGGGAACGGCTTCTGAATATCCGGAGCGAAATCACCAAGGCCATCGAGCCGGCTCGAAAAGCCAAAATCGTGGGCCATCCGCTCGACGCACGCGTAGTTTTGTTCCCTTCGAACAACCTGCGCGAACTCGTCGAGCGACACCTCGAAGACCTGCGAGTTGCATCCATCGTGTCGCAGGTCGAATTGGGACCGGACGGGAAGGCTCCGGACCAGGCGTACCGCAGCGACCTGTTCGAAGGACTGGCGATTCACATTGAAGCGTATGCCGGAGAGAAGTGTCCCCGCTGCTGGAAGCGCAGAGCGGACATCGGAGCCTCCTCTCGATTCCCGGAAGTGTGTGCGACATGCGCCGGTCAACTCGAGGCCTCACAAGCCGGAAGTGGTGCTAATATCTAGCCGAAAGGCTCGACCTGTTGAAATTCAAGACGCTCCTGTTTATCATCACCGTGGTCGGTGTCATCGCGCTGGACCAGGTCTCGAAACATTGGATACAGACGGACTTGGAATGGCGGCGTTCCGTAACCGTGATCGACGGCGTGTTCGATCTCACGCATGTTCGGAACACGGGCGTAGCGTTCGGCCTGTTTTCAGGAAGCCCCAATCCGATGCGCACCTTGGCGTTTGCAGGAATCTCGCTTATAGCCATGGTGGTCATTTTGCTGTTTTTTCGCAAATTGGGACCGGAGAAGCGCCTTTGGGCCGTCGGACTCGGCTTGGTGTTCGGCGGCGCATGGGGAAACCTGATCGATCGGATCCGATGGGGATACGTTGTCGATTTTCTCGATTTCTACTGGAAGGGCTGGCATTGGCCGGCTTTCAACATAGCCGATGCAAGTGTTACCATGGGCTCGATATTGCTGCTAATTCTTATCTTGTCCGAGAAAGCGGCACCCCATGCATCCTGACCTGATCCGATTCAATGGTTTCGCCATCCACACCTACGGGGTGCTCGTGGCCGCAGGATTCCTCGCCGGCGTGGCATTCTCGATCCGAGAAGGCCGTTTGGCCGGTATCCCGAAACAGCAAATTCTGGATCTCTGTTTCTATCTCCTCCTTGCAGCCATCATCGGATCCCGCCTCCTCTACGTGGTTCTCTATTTGGACGAATATCTCGAATCGCCGCTCTCGATCTTTGAAATCTGGAAAGGCGGTCTGGTCTTTTCGGGCGGGCTTATTGCCGCTCTGGTCACAGGCCTCTTCCTGGCCGGACGATGGAAAATGGACGTGTGGCGAACCGCGGACGTGATGGCTCCGGGAATTGCTCTGGGGCAGGGCATCGGGCGTATCGGATGTTTCTTCGCCGGATGCTGCTATGGTAAGCCCACCGACGATTTCTGCGCCGTCACTTTTACCGATCCGAACTCTCTGGCTCCACTGTTCACTCCGATTCACCCGACCCAGCTCTACTCATCCGCCGCTCTCTTTCTAATATTTTTTATCTTGTGGGGATTCAGAAACCACAGGAAATGGCAGGGCCAGGTCTTTTGTCTGTACGTATTCCTGCACTCGACCGCACGGCTTATCATAGAAGAATTCCGGGGGGACCCCCGCGGTGAAGCCTTCGGGGGAGCGCTGACCGCCACCCAAGTGGTGGCCGTCATCTTGTTGGCGGCCTCTATCATCGCATGGATCGTTCTTCAAAGGAAACACACGGCCCAATGAACAGCCTATTGGAGCAGGCCAAAGAAGTCCTCGAACTCGAAGCACAGGGCATCCTGGCTCTGATCCCTCGCATGAATGAAAGTTTCATCGATGCGGTGGAAGCCATCTTCCGTTGCGAAGGACGCGTCGTGGTAACCGGCATCGGCAAGTCCGGTATTGTGGGTCGAAAGATCGTCGCCACCTTGAACAGCACGGGAACACCATCCCTTTTCTTGCATCCTGTTGAAGCCATGCACGGAGACTTGGGCATGGTCTCGCCACACGACATCCTTCTGGCCATTTCAAACAGCGGAGAAACGGAAGAGATAAAGGACATGCTCCCGTGCGTAAAAGCCATAGGCGCCCAAATTATCGCATTTACCGGGAATCCGCGATCCACCCTGGCCAAAGAGAGCAACGTGTGCATCGACGTAGGCGTTGAGCGCGAGGCTTGCCCTTTAGGTCTGGCTCCCACCACAAGCACCACCGCCACGTTGGCCATGGGCGACGCCCTGTGCGTTGCTCTGATCAAGAAGCGGAACTTCGGAAAAACCGACTTTCAGCGATTTCATCCGGCGGGATCCCTTGGGCAACGCTTGAGCATACGGGTCAAACAGATCATGTTTACCGGGGATCGCATACCGATCGTCCGGTCCGGCATGCGGCTGATGGAAGCCGTCCTCGAAATCGACCGGCACAACCTGGGCTTGGTTCTGGTGATCGATCCCAACCAGGAACTCCAGGGCATCATTACGGACGGAGACTTGCGCCGGGCCATGATTCGTTACCGCGACTTCGAATCACTGCGGGTGGAAGACATCATGACGGCGGACCCTATTTACATTCACGAAAACATGCTGGCCGTCGAAGCCCTCGACCTGATGGAGCAAAAAGGCATCACCTGCCTCGTAATTACGGACGGTGGAAAGGGTCTCAAGGGCATCGTGCACTTGCACGACATACTAGGGCGTGGAGAATTCAGACTGGTGAATGTGTAGAGCCTTCCTCAACCTGTACTTAGGAGCATGCGGTCATAAGGCGCCTCTCACGCGCGGCAGTATTTTCGAAGGGAGGAAGCATTCGCCAAAGAGAATCCTGGTTCCGACTTTGGCGGTCTTCATTTTCATAGCCTATGCGCTATCCGGCTCCCTACCCCACACTTCCTCGATGAATCCGTAAAATTTCGCGATAGCCCTGATTAGAACGGCAGCACGGGTTCTCTCAATATGGACTGTGCCGCACGGAAAGCGGTGGCGGACAACTCGGGGTGGGAATCGGTCAGTCCCGCGAGCTGCCGGAGGTTGTCCGCCGTCCGGTAGATGATCATGGCGAGATCTCCTTCGTCCAGTCCCGACAGATACAATGATTCGTCCCACGAAGCGCCCGAAGCCCACGAGAAGATCGTTGCCGCCGGCCGATATTGAAACCGGGGCGTGGCGAATCCGTTCTTCTCCATGGATTCCTTGAAACCGGCCGTTTCTCGCAGCAGGAATTCGAACGCTTCATACAGTTGGTCGTCGCCCGCAATCCAGCCCTGGGGCAAATCGGCGTCCGCGCTCCTTTCCCACACGAACACCGCCACCAGTCCCGCCATGATCGCAGGATCCTCTGTGGGCAAAGCGTCTTTACGGATTCCCTCGGCAATCAGCAGTGGCTGATCCAAACGCAGCCGGGCGGCCCAAAGGCCGTCTTCCGTCAGGCGCCCATACGCATCGACGAAGTTGGTTTCCTGCAAAAACTCGAGGTGGCGCTTGAAATCCAGCCAAACGCGCTCCTTTTCCTCGTCGATTTGACGCATCAGGAAGAGGGCCTGCGCGCTCCGTGTCTTCCACTCCTCATTTTCAAATTCGTGACACAGTTCCACGTGTTCGCAGGCTTCGCAGGGCATTCGTTTCATGGTTTCCCGGGCATCCTTGAGTTCTTCCTGCATTCGGACCACTTTGGCTTCGAAATACGGGTGCAACGGCGTTTTAATGGACAGGGCGCCGAAGCGTTTTTCCGCCATTTCCCGGATTCGTTTCACCACAGTCTCCGGATCGAGGTCTTCCGGAAGATCCACAACCGCATCCAGGATGGGACCGATTTGTCGAATTTCGAATTCACGCGTTTTGATGTGTCCGCGTTTGACTTTCGTCCCGAGGGTAACCGGGGTTGCTTTGAACGTTTTTCCGTCCTTGAGTTCCGGGGGTTCGATCACACAGAAACGTTTTCGTTTCCGATTGAGGAAAAGCCTGCCTCGAACGAGATGGGAACGGCGAAACCAGGCCAGTCTTTCCGCTTTTAAGCGCCGTTTCAGATAGCGTTCCTTGTGCCTCAGCACCTGTTGCTGATCCATCATGCGTAAGGCTTCCCTGATGTTCCCGCACCGGGG
Source organism: Deltaproteobacteria bacterium (assembly GCA_016208165.1). Classification (NCBI taxonomy): domain Bacteria; kingdom Pseudomonadati; phylum Myxococcota; class Myxococcia; species Deltaproteobacteria bacterium. The sequence continues at coordinate 69,019 of JACQYL010000100.1, read as the reverse complement.
CTCGTGCAACTCCTCCTCCAGGCCCTCGAGAAGGCTCTCGAATTCGACCTGCGTTTCCTGGAGATTCGAAGCGCCCTGAAACAGAAACAAGGATTGTTTGAGCAGCTCCCGTATTTCTTGGGGAACGTGAGACATCAGCAAATTGAGCGCCATGGAGAAACTGACCCTCATCTGGCTCATGATGGGCTCGGGGTCTGAATTGAGCAATTCAGCCACCAGAGCCGGTCTCTGATAGGGGCCCGGGAGAACGAGCGCAAAACCGATACGGTCCATACCTCGCCGGCCCGCTCGTCCCAGCATCTGATGGAGTTCCGTGCTGGTCAGATTCTCGAAGGTTCTGCCGTTGAACCGATCGCTGTTCATAAACGCGACGGTCCTCGCTGGAAAATTGACCCCCGCGGCCACGGTGGACGTAGCGAATATGGCTTCCAGGAGCCCTTCCTTCATGAGAGTCTCCACTAAAAGTTTCCAATAAGGAAGCTGGCCTCCGTGGTGCGCGGCCACCATCTGTCGCTTTAGATCGGGCAGTTGAGGATGATTCTGAAGAAACGGCATCTGAGCTAGAAGTTCATTCAAACGCTTTCGAAAGCGGCGGACTCTCGTCTGGTCCCCGGACGGCGCGGACGAGCAATGGGACACGGCCAAGCTGCAGTCTGAACGGGATTTCAGGAAAAATATGGCGGGCAGGAGGTTCATCTCTCTCAGGACCGTCACGACGCGTCCCAAAGGAACGGGCTTCAAGGAAATCCGAGAGCGACCTTTCTGCAGGCTTTCTTCATAGGCCCGGATGGGGCGGTTCAGACGTCCCCGCTCGAGCAAGGGGACCGTTTCGCCGTCCGGAAACATGAATAAATTGAACAAGGGTACCGGGCGTTCCTCCGCCCGGACCACAAACGTCTCGTTGGACCGCAAGGCACGCAGCCAGGCCGCGATTTGTTCCGCGTTGGAAATGGTTGCAGACAGCAGAAGAAGGCGGATCCTGGAGGGCAGATATATCAGGATTTCTTCCCAGACCATGCCTCGATCCGGATCGCCCAGAAAATGTGCTTCATCCAGGATCATAAGTTCGAGGTCCAGGTCTTCTCCAGTGTACATGGCGTCATAAAGGTGATTTCTGAAGATCTCCGTGGTGCCCACCAGGATAGGCGCGGACGCATTCTCTTTCCGATCTCCTGTGAGTATGCCGACGTTTTCCGCACCGAAGTGATCCTGGAACTCATGATACTTGGCGTTTGAAAGCGCTTTTAGCGGAGACGCATACCAGGTGCGTCCGCCCGCGGAGACCTGCTGCTCCATGGCCTTGACCCCGATCCAGGTCTTGCCTGATCCAGTCGGAGCGGACACGAGCACGTCTCCTTCATCGAGATGCCCGACAGCCTCGAGTTGGAACGGATCCGGTTTGAACGCCCGCTTGCGCGGTACTCCCACCTTATCCAGAGCCTTCTGGGCTTGAGGGCTTATTTTGAGTTTGAACTCCTTCCTTGAATCCATCTTTCGGGGAGCATTCCTTTCTGCTTTGGACGGCAAATAGACAACATGAACCCGATACACCAGCCGGCGAACCGAAAACGGGCGTTCTGATTTATTCTTCCTCTAACGAAATTATAATACACTACTTTCCCACTTTAATCGAACCCTTACAATTTTTCCCAGCAACCCAAAGCGCGCTTGCGTCTAAATCCGGGTTTGTGATAGGTTACCGAGATAAGTCAAACGCAGATTTTCGGGGCTGTTTCGCCCGACTACCCATTCAAGCTTTCCGTGCACGGATCTCATCTCTGCGTTCGTAGCTCGTCTTCCCGGAGGATCTCAAAATGAGTGTGGCTGATAAGATTTCTGGATTTATGGAACAATCGTCCTGGATTCGTAAGATGTTCGAAGAAGGAGCGCGCCTAAAGGCCCAGTTGGGTCCTGAAAACGTCTACGATTTTAGTCTCGGCAACCCGAACCTGGAACCGCCCGAGGAATTCCACCGGACGTTGAAAGCGGCTGTGGATGACCTTCGACCCGGAACCCACGCCTATATGCCGAACGCAGGCTTCGCGGATACGCGCGCCGCTGTGGCCGAGTATCTTTCCGGACTGCACAAGGTTGCTTTCGGCGCCGAACACGTGCTCATGTCCTGCGGAGCGGCCGGGGCGCTGAACTGTGCGCTGAAGGCTATTCTGAATCCGGGCGACGAGATCGCTACCTTCCGTCCATTCTTTGTCGAATATACGTTTTATGTAGACAACCACGGAGGCAAAATCGTTACGGCGCCGGTGCTGCCGGATTTTTCGATGGACCTGGCCGCCCTGGAAGCACAGCTGTCCCCCCGTACAGCGGCCGTGCTCATCAATTCGCCCAACAACCCCACCGGCAAGGTGTACATCGATTCGGATTTGGAGGCGCTGGGCAGTCTCCTAGACCGAAAGAACGCCGAATTCGGTCGGACCATCTATCTGATCGCGGACGAACCCTATCGGAAGATCGTGTACGACGGAGTCAAGGTCCCGAGTCCCTTTCAGCACTATATAAACAGCCTAGTCGTAACTTCTTATAGCAAGGATCTTTCTCTTCCGGGCGAACGGATCGGCTTTCTGGCCGTTCATCCGGAAGCGGACGCGGCAAAAGCTTTGATAGGCGGCGCCGTTTTGGCCAATCGCATCCTGGGTTTCGTCAACGCCCCTGCGTTAATGCAGCGGGTCGTCCGGCATCTCCAGGGAGTGACCGTGGACATTTCCGTGTATCAGGCCAAAAGAGACCTGCTGTGTGACGGACTTGCCGAGGCGGGATACGATTTTCACAAACCCGAGGGCGCCTTCTACCTGTTTCCCAAATCGCCCATTCCCAATGATGTTGAGTTCGTGGCCGAACTTCAGAAGCAGAATATCCTTGCGGTGCCTGGAACAGGGTTCGGCGGCCCGGGGTATTTCCGTCTGGCGTATTGTGTGGACGATGCAACGATCCAACGATCCATGCCCGCTTTCAAGAGAGCCATGGGGGCCTTCATCAGGAGATGAGCGTATTCGGAGCCCGTCGTCGGGCGATCGTTTCATCCGGCTGATCTCGGACTCTATGGCGATCTACGAAGACGCGTCCTTTGCCCCGGAGATGGCGAAGCGCGTCGGTTCCGGTGTGTTTCCGCTAACATCTTAGATAGGTGAAGTGATCGTATGGAAAAAAACGAGACCCATTCGGACAGCCGACATACGTTCGATCACGAGGATATTGACGCTCTCGAGGAGAAGGACGAGGGCCAGTGGCCCAGACCCGGCAAAGATCTTCGAGCGAATCTATACAAATACATATTGGGCCTCATCGTGCTGGTAGTGCTGGTGTTGGGATCGGTTCTGTATTTGTTGAACCCCTTCGGCGGAGATGAACAGGGGATCACCACGGAACGATCCGATTCAGTGCAAACGTTGCCGGAGGAACGAATGCCTCCAACGGATGCGGCGGTCTCGGAAAGGAACGACCAAACCGGCGCAGAGGCGCCTCGTGACGTTTCCGGAAAGCCTTCATCCAAATACATCTCCATGGAGGACGAAGAAAAGTTGAAACGGACGGCCCCGAGTGAAAGGGCGGCCGATCAAATGGCTGCGCTCTCCGGCGTCGCGGAAAGTAAGCCCGCACAGAACAAAGACACGGCGCCTTCGGGAACTTCGGAGCCTTCGGGAGCCTCGTAGCTTTCGGAACCTACGGGAGCCTCGGGAGCCTCGGAGCCTTCGGCAATTCCGGGAACCTCGGAGCCTTCCGGGTCTCCGGAAGCGGCCATCCCCTCGACCTCGGCAATAGAAACCGTGTCCGGAGTCGAAACCCCTCAACAGGCCGCTCCGTCCCAAGAGCCGGCCAGTCCTCCCAAACCATCGCCGGTGACTGTGCCAAGGGAACGGGAAGAACCGGCCATCGATAGTAGAACCCGAGTTCGGAGTAAAACTCCGGAGAAGAAACCCGTTCCGGAGAAGAAATCCGTTGCGGAGAAGAAGCCCGTTCCGGAGAGGAAACCCGCTCCGGAGACAAGGGTAAGCAGAGCCGAACCGTCCCCGCGCCTGGAAATACCACCCATGCCTCTCTGGTACGTTCAGGTAGGCGCCTTCAGCGAGAAACCAAACGCCGAGAGTTTAAGGGATCTCCTGGTGAATGCGGGTTTCCCCACGCTAGTGACGTCCTCGGAAAGGGACAATCGCGTGTTGTATATCACTCGAGTGGGCCCCTACCCATCGCGGGTGAAAGCCGAGATCGGTGCGGAGAGGTTGCGAAAGGAAGGGCATCAGGCGGTCATACTCCAGCTCAAGCCGTGACCGATCCGTTGAGTTCACCTGTTGGCCGGATCCGTCCGTAACCCATGCATGATAGGATGACCATATCCGGTTCCGGCCTTCTCCGCCACGTGGATCGGGTTGACGACCAGGCCGGGCGGAACGCATCTCGATGCGTTCATAACATCCGGTTTTGACCTCCCTTCCAACCCACCACAAGCGAATCATCGGGCGTCTCCGCGTGAAGACCTTTGCCCCAAATTCATTCAATCGAGGTTGACCGGCGCGAAGCCGGTCGTGTGTTTTTCAGCGGTCGAATGGGTGAAGTTCTATCAGGAATTATCCGACTCGGATTAGGTGGAGTCGTTCTTCGGGCGTCGAACCGAGTAGCGTAACAGCCATGACCGATACAAAACGAACGGCCGCCATCATCACCTTCGGTTGCAAGGTCAATCAGACCGAATCCGCTGCAATGGAGCACGCTCTTCGGGAAGCCGGGTACGAGGTTGTCCATGGCTTTCCTAAGGACACGGCGGACCTTGTCGTCGTCAATACCTGCGTTGTGACTTCCAGGGCCGAGGCTGAGTGCAGGCGCGCCGTCAAACGGGTGCACCGTACCCTGCCCCAGGCGGATATTGCCGTAGCGGGATGTTATTCGGAAATCGCCGGCCCGGAAATCGCGAAGCTCCCGGGCGTTCGTTTTGTCATTGGAAACACGGAAAAGGAGCGTTTCCCGAAGGAAGCGCGACTTCCGACCGACGGTAGTTCCGTTCGGATACAGACCGGTTCCGTCTGGAACAACCCTACGTTCAGTAACGAGGGCGCCCATTCACTCCTGGGAAAAACTCGGGTTTTCTTGAAGATCCAGGACGGCTGCGAATCCTTCTGCTCGTATTGCATCGTTCCCTATACTCGGGGCAGGTCGCGGAGCCTCGCACCGGATGCAGTCCTCGGCCGGCTCAGGGAGATAGGAGACCGCGGAGTTCAGGAAGCGGTATTGACGGGTATTCATCTGGGCCGGTATGGGCGAGACACGGCGCCCCCTACCAGTTTGTTGGACCTGCTTCAACAGATCGAAATCGAGCGGCCGGTGCCTCGAATCCGGTTGAGTTCCATCGAGCCGCTTGAACTTTCCGAGGAGTTGATCACCGCGGTAGCGGAATCGCGATGCGTGGCGCCCCATTTTCATGTGCCGCTGCAAAGCGGCGATCCGGAAATCCTAAAAAACATGAATCGGAATTATTCACCCGACCTGTACGCCCACGTGGTAACCGCCATTAAGGAAGCATTGCCCTCGGCCGCCGTCGGAGCGGACGTAATCGTCGGCTTTCCCGGAGAACAAGACGCCCATTTCCAAAAGACCATCGACCTTGTCTCCAGCCTGCCTCTGTCCTATCTCCACGTTTTCAAATACTCGAAGCGAAGCGGGACCCCGGCCTCCCGTATGAAGAATCAGGTGTCTCAGGAAATTCTGGAGCAAAGGAGCCGCGCCCTGATCGAGCTCGGACTTAAGAAACGCGCCATGTTTCGTCGTTCCTGGATCGGCAGGACGGCGCGGTTGTTGGTGGAAGGATCTCCGGATCGGCGCACCGGGCTGCACAAAGGGTACACGGACGAATACGTTCCGGTACACGTTTCCGCGCATCGCGAGACGACCAACCGCCTGGTCCGGGTCCGGATCGTCAGGATCGACAAGGAAATTCTGTATGGAGAAGTCTTGACTTCAGAAAATGATGCGTCCTGACCGGTGGTTATTGACACCTCTACCTTATACGATTACAAAGATCCTGCAAACTCAGGACTATTGTCCGAATTCCCATGGTGTTCTTGGTTTCCAGCTTCGATTGGGGACACTCCAAAATGACGCTTGAGGCACATTCATCACAACGCCCCCGCTTATCCATCGTGATACCGATGTATAACGAACAGGAGAATGCGGCCACCGTGGTCGAGGAGGTCGGCCGGGTCATAACTCCTCTTGGCTTACCCTGGGAGCTCGTCCTGGTCAACGACGGCAGCACGGACGGCACGCTCGAGGTCATCGAACAGCTGAGTCGGCGGCATTCTCACCTGCGGATCGTTTCTTACGCTCCCAATCGTGGAAGGGGGGCCGCTCTTAGAAGAGGGTTTCGAGCCAGCCGGGGAGACTGGATCATATCCACGGACGCGGACTTGAGTTACTCTCCCTCTTACATGCTCCAGATGATCGAGATTTTACGCTCCGAACCGGAAACGGACGTTGTGCTGGCTTCCCCCTATATGCAAGGCGGACGCGTGGAGGAGGTGCCTTTCTTCCGTCATATTGTGAGCCGGCTGGGAAACCGGTTCCTGAAAGGAACCCTTCCCAAGCGCATTCACACGGTAACGTGTGTATTCCGGGCCTACCGCCGTGAGGTTCTGGATGACATGGAGCTGGAGTCGGATGGGAAAGAAATCCATCTGGAAATCCTTTCCAAAGCCATGGCCGTTGGCCGATCCGTACGCGAGATACCGGCCACGCTGAGGAACCGGAAAAAAGGTAAATCCAAATCCAAGTTCGCGAGGACTTCTCTGACCCATGTCGTTTTTTCCTTCATGGAAAAGCCCATGATGTTCTTTGGCCTCGTGGGCCTGCTTCTTTTTCTCGCAGGCATGGCTATCGGTGTGTATCTCTTCTGGCTCTATTTTCGCCAGGAGCTGAACCCGGTGCGCCCTTTGATGAACCTCATGGCGTTGCTTACCATCTCGGGCCTTTTTATGGTCTCTTTCGGGTTTCTGGCCATCAAGATCGCACTCATTCGCAAGGAAATCTACAAAATTCAGAAGGAAAACCTGGAGATCAAGCGTTATCTTCAAGCAAGTGTCGGTCCGATTGCCGGTTCAGGGGACTCGGAGTAATACCGAAGCCACAGGGTGCGTGAATAAACGGTACGTGCTCGGTAGGCGCGCCGAACTTGGCCGCCCTGACAAGGAAGACGGAGCAATGGAATCGTCATCCGGTAGTTCCAGGCCCAACGTGCTTTTCTTGACCAACGGATACCCGGACTATCCGGGCTCGTTTCGAGGGCACTTCGTTCGCAGGATGGCTCAGGGCGTCACCTCCCGGGGGTATAGGGTGTTTGTCGTGACACCGAAGGTCTATCCGGAGTCCCGGCTGTTTGAAATAGACAGTGGGAACATCGGCGTGTTCCGTTTTCCGTACCCTTCCGGAGGCCGTCAGCTCATCCAAACCTCCTCGGTTCCCGTCGCGGCCATGGTGATCTATCTCGCAAATGCCCTGCTGATGTCGTACCGCGTCGCCCGAAAACACCCCTTCGTCCTTATACACGTGCATTGGGTGATCCCCATGGGGCTCGTTGGGGAGTGTCTGAGTCGAGCGTTAGGCATTCCCATGCTCGTTCACGCTATGGGAAGCGACATACATACCTACGCTATCCGAAACCGCATACTCGCCGCTCTGACCCGACACGTGCTGCGGCATACGGACGCCGCGGCGGCGGTAAGCCGGGACCTCGATGATAGAATGAACGCACTGGCTCCCGGACTGCCCCCGGCGCACGTCATTCCCAACGGAATCGACGTCCAAGCCTTCAGACCCGGCGATCGCCATGACGCCAGAAAGAAACTGGGATTACCGGTAGAGGCGACTTACCTGCTATTCGTGGGGGGCCTCATTCCGGTCAAAGGCATCGACCTTCTGCAGCAAGCGCTCTCCCCCCTGCTGCGGGAAAGGCCGGATCTCAGACTCATCATGGCCGGCGACGGTCCGCTTCGGAGTGAAGTGGAAACATGGGCCGGGCGGACGGCGCCGGGACGGGTTCATCTGCTGGGAGGGGTGGCCCACGAGAGTATGCCCACGGTGTACCGCGCCGCGAACGTTTTCATTCTTCCGAGCCGGAATGAAGGTCTTCCAAACGCGCTTCTCGAAGCCATGGCTTCCGGGCTTCCCTGTGTCGCTTCTCCTGTGGGAGATATACCGAGGGTGATTCGTCACGGAGGAAACGGATTGCTGATGGGGAGTCAGGATGCCTCCGAACTGCGCAAACAGGTTCTAAGGGTGCTGGATGACCGTATCGAGGCGGCACATCTGGCGGATCGTGCATTCGAATCGGTCCAGGCTTTCAGCGAACAGATCTCTTTCGACAGGGTCGTCCGGTTGTATGAGACACTCGGAAAACGCCGGTAGATCCTCGATTCGCACACCCTGATTGCGGACCGTAACAGGCTCAACCGTGGAAGAGACCCTCGGCCTTTCTCGCCAATCGGCGGATAACGCTCTCCATTTCATGCAGCACCAGACTCCAGCGCGCCCCACAAAGCGTGAAATTCACTCTCAATAGCCGGACGTGAGCCACGAGAATGGCCAGGCTGAGGAGAACCACGGCCACGGTTTCACTCATGGCCAATGCACCCAACACCAAGGCGACCACCGTCAGTATAAAATATTGGGCCTGCCAAATGAGCCCTTCTTTTTGCCTGCCTAGTGTATTGAACAGAACCACGGGAGTGCTCACAAATTCAAAGAACACGGCCGGAGCGAGAATCTGCGCGCACAACCCGGCCTCGACCCATTGCGATCCGAATATCCAGTGAAAAAGCCATTGTCCCGACAGGCTCATCAGAAGGAAGGGGCCCATACCTATGAGGACCAGATGGCCCGTGGTTTTCGCCACCAGTCCGGCCAGGTCCCCTCCTCCACGAACCTCGGCCACGGAACGTTGATAGAACACCTGGGCCACCGACTGTGTTGTCAGTTCGATGGGGACCAGCACCATTCGCATCCCCAGGCTGAACAAACCCACCATGTTGGCTCCGAACAAGGCCGAAAAGACGACAAAGGGCACATAGGATACCAGCGAGTGAAGCAGCAGATGTGGAAGATGGAACTTGGGCAAGTTCGAGTAAGTCGCGAGCAGATCCTTGGATGCCTTCCATGAAACCCGTCGGGGAAGAACGTCTCGTCCCGTCCGTATCAACACCCACATGGCCTTACATACTTCGCAGGCCATGAATCCAATGAGCAACGCCACCGATGCCCCGTTTGTCACAAGTCCCAGGCCGACCTTGGTCAGCGCCCCGGCGGACGCGCCTGTAACCTTGGAAACCGCCATCAAAGGGAAGAGGCGTTCCCGCGCCAGCCAATAGTCGTAAACGCGATTGAGAGACAAAACGGCGGTTGCAACCGGGAACCACAGGGCGAGAGTGACCAGCTCGGAGGCTTTCAACCAGTCGCTCAGAGGGTTTCTGAGAGGCTCGATCACCACGAAGAGGGCGATGACGCTCACCAGGATGAAAGCCTGGCAGACCGTCAGGATCGATTGAGCTTCGCCGCGGGATTTGGGAAGAACAATGGCCGGTTCGTAGCCGAATCCCGCGGTTACGGATAGCGGCACTGCGAGCGAAGTGATCAGGGCCAGGACTCCGAAATCCTCGGGGCTGTAGATTCGCGTCAATATGGGATACACGCCCACGTTGACGGCTTGAGCCAATCCCACGCCGGTCATCACATTGACTACATGAAGCCAGAACGTTTTCTTGGGTTTCTCGGAATTCAAGAAGGTCCTTTACGGTTTCTCTGACTTGCCCGCGGAGGATGACGCAAGGGAGGCATGCTGAAGCACACTAGGGGGCCCCTCCATACGATTCATCTCCATCCGGTCTGAAACGTCCAATCCGAAACAACATTACCCTTTACCGGCCTAGGTCGGCTATCCCAGATTTCGGAGCAGAACGTCCACGATCGCTTGCGCCGCATGGCCGTCGCCGTAAGGATTCGTTGAAATCGGGGGCGGAGACCATTCCGACGAGAGCTTTTCATAGACGGACGTCGAAGACACCGGTGGCGCCAGCCGGTTCCACCCCATCCGGATCAATTCCACCCATTCCGTTTCGTCGCGCAGAGTCACGCACGGAACGCGATGGAAAAACGCCTCCTTCTGGACTCCTCCCGAGTCGGTGGCGATGAGCCGCGCGTTTTTTTCCAGGGAGACCATATCCAGATATCCGACGGGCTCCAGAAATCGAATCGGTGAAGCCTCCGGGTCCAGAAGTCCTTCCCGAACGAGAGCGGCCTTGGTGCGAGGATGCAGCGGCCAAACCACGCACGTCTTTGCCGCTATTTCACACAGAGCCTCGAAAATGATTCTCAGCCTCGAGCCGTCATCCGTGTTCTCGGCTCGATGAACCGTGGCCAGCACATAACCTCGAGGATTCAGGCCCAGGGATGACAGAATTCCGCTGCTCCGGTCGGCGGAAGCGCCATAATACAAGGCGGCATCGTACATGACGTCCCCTACCAGATGGATTTGCCCACTCGATAATCCTTCCTTGATGAGATTATCCACAGCGGTGGATGTCGGTGCGAACAACACGTTCGCCACATGATCCGTCACCACCCGATTGATTTCTTCCGGCATTCGGCGGTTGAAAGACCTGAGGCCCGCCTCCACATGGGCTACCGGAATACGGAGCTTGGCTGCGGCGAGCGCGCCCGCAAGCGTGCTGTTGGTATCGCCGTACACGATGACCATGGAAGAATGCAGTCTTTCCAAGGTTCGCTCGATGGCTTCCAGCATGCGACCGGTTTGCGCCCCCTGGGGACCCGAACCGATCCCCAGGTGGAAGTCGGGATCCGGGATTCCCAGTTCCTCGAAAAAAACGCTCGACATGTTCTCGTCGTAATGCTGTCCGGTATGTATCGTGATAGGACGCACTTCCGGCGCACCCTGAAACGCTTTTCCAACCACGGCTGCTTTTACGAATTGAGGGCGCGCGCCAACGATAGTGACAATCTGTTTTTCCATGGTTCGCCTACTACGGTTGATGGATTAAGCGCCGCAAGGCTCCGGAGGCGATAGGATTTGCAGCTTTACACAACGACGAAAAGAACAGTATAAGGCCTGAAAAACAAACAGGCACTTCGAGATTCAAGAATGGAAGCACTCAAGATCAAATTGAGACAATTTGCCGAGGAAAGAAATTGGGGCCAATATCACAGCCCGAAAAACCTGGCCACGGCATTGATGATCGAAGCCGCCGAACTGGCTGAACACTTTCGTTGGTTGACCCAGGACCAGAGTTACGATCTGGATTCCCAGCAGCTCGAAAAGGTCTGTGACGAAGTGGGCGATATCCTGATCTGCCTGATCAATTTCTCGGATAAGTTCGATATCGATCCCTTACAGTGCGCAGAAACGAAGATCGAGAAAAACCGAATCAAATACCCGGCCGGAAAGTGAATTGGCAATCGGAGGCTTCAGACCGTTCCACCCGCTTCCCATTGCCGCTCGGTGTTACCACCCTCCGTTCCGCCTCAACAACAGGAAGTTCCATCGGCATCGTCTTGTAGTCCAATCTGTCTGGGAAAATCGAGCTTAGAAAAAGTGAGTCTCGGCAAAAGCGCGGCCTGTGTGCGAATCCAGGAAAGCTTCAAATTCGATGGCTTTTTGCGCATCTTCGAAGGCGACGGCCACCACGCACTTCCATGGAGCGCGCGAAGCCGTATCCGTTATTCCGCCCGAGTTGTGATCCGTCATGCTCTGCTTCAGGTCTTGGGTCAGATCCACATATCGTCGATCCGGGTGCGCGACACTCTGGATCAAGTAGACGATGGTCATTGTAAATTCCCTGACTTTAGGCTTCCTTCGTATGGTCGATAGCCGCCTCCCGGATCACGACTCAGGCACGGATTTGCACGGCTGAAGTCGGCAAGCGTCCGGGAGGCTGCTGACAAAGCTGTTTCGGCTGCTATTGCGTCAAACGAAAGATCACGATGCCGCTTTGGAATGTGATGGGATTTTGCGAATCGCCGATGAGGAGTCGGGTGCCGACAACGTGCCCTTTCCAACCCGCCAGGTTACCGGTGGATTCGGTAATCCCCATGGAGAAGTCCGTCCAGCGAACGTCCCCCGGTTGCAGCGACGGATCGTCCGGATCCTGAACCCATCGGATGATGGAGCTCCCCTCAAAAGACATGGTGGCGCCGGACATGGCGAACGACCCCGATCCGCCGAGGATCTGAAATTCCTGACTTTTGTCGGCATAAACGCCCGCAGGAAAGTAGATCTCGGAGGTAGTCGTGCCGATAGGGCTCCCAAGGTCCTGGTCCGGTGGCGGTAAAATCCCGCTGTCCATGGTCGTGTTGATCAAGTACGCCTCAGAGGATGTTGAGAATCCGATGATGCGCGTAGGAGCGTTCTCGTGGCGCTGCTCGTAGATGGGCGTGCTGGAGAGCAGCTCCGACCGAAGCACGATTTCGAAGAGCACCGGCTCCTCGGCGGCCAGAGCGCAACGATCAAACCCGGTTGGTCCCATCCCCACACATAAAGCTAACACGGCTGCCGCCAAAATGAACTCAATCTTCCTCATGATGTTCCTCATAGTGATTCCTCCGTCGAGGTTGTGAGATTCCCGGTAGCTCGTCTCCGAGCCACTCCTCGTCTTCTCCTATACTATTTCCCATTCGTACGCTCATCAACACTTTTTTTGGATCCATTCCGGCCACTGGAGTTCCCTTATGTGCTCCCTATGATAGGACGAAGATCCGGACGCCCAGTGAGATCAACAGGCCGTTTGGAGGTCGTAGCACGATTTGGGGGAAGCGGTAGTGGATTTACTTCCATGGGATGGTATAATAAGTCCTAAATTTTGTTTAGAGCGGCGAGCAATTCGAATCGAAGTGTCGACGTTTTTCGATCCGCTTACTCTCAAGCGGATGAAATCCTTTGCTCCACAGCGCCCGTATGCATGGCAGGCAGGCCTCACGGAGAAGAGGAAACGAAGCCCGGCCCTTTTAACACGTCGGACAGGAAAACGGGAGAGCCTACCGCAGGCTCTTTCGGAAGCTCTTTCCGACCTCGTGGACACACGCCTCTTCGGAGTTGCTATAGTCAAGAATCGTTTGTGCCTGCATAACCGATTGAAGTGCAGCCGGAAAAGGACTGGACGTTTCGTGTCCAGCGGCCATTGAATGGTGAGCGAAAAGAACAAACAGTCTCATTTAGGACGTCCCCCGATCCCCGCCGGAACGGAACGAATTCTGTTTGTGGACGACGAGGAACACTTGGCGGAACTTTGGGGGGAGATGCTCGAGTCGTTGGGCTATCATGTCACGGCATACACCTCCAGCAGGGAAGCTCTCGAGACTTTTAAAGCAAATCCGGACCGATTCGACCTGATGATCACGGACATGACCATGCCGCAGCTGACGGGCGCTGAACTGTCCAAAGAAATAAGACGGATTCGTCCCGAACTGCCGATCATTCTCTGCACCGGGTTCAGCGTGCACATTTCGGAAAGAGAGGCTGAAGACATGGGCATTCGACGCTTTCTAACAAAGCCCCTGGCCCTCCTTGACTTGGCCAATACAATCAGGGAAGTGCTCGACGAACATTGATCGATTCACGGCCTATCCATGCCGGCGGAACTTCAAACGACAACAGCCCGGAAACCTCACAGGAGAAATGGAACATGGCGGACAAAAAAGCGGATCTGGCCGGACCCGGTATAGGCGATTACGCCGACCTCGAAAAGATCCTGCCCCGGAACTACCGCTCGCTGCTGAGCCCCAAAGAAACCCAGAGGGCGATATTCGAACTGAAAAACTACATTGAGGAGCATTTGTGCAGGGAACTCAATCTGATGATGGTCACCGTTCCCCTCATTGTGGATGTCCGGAGTGGCGTGAACGACTATTTGGACCGGGACGGTTCACGCACGCCGGTCCGCTTCCATATTTCCAACGACAACGACCAACATCCCGTCGACGCGGAGGTTGTTCAGGCTGCAACCAAGTGGAAACGCATGGCCCTGAAGCAGTTTGGGATGGATATCGGCGAGGGGTTGTGCACGGACATGCGAGCCGTGAGAAAGGACTATTTCCTCGACCATGACCATAGCGCCTACGTGGATCAATGGGACTGGGAGCTAGCCATCACCGATGCGCAGCGCAACCTTGCATTCCTTCGGGAAGTGGTCGAGAAGATCTGGAAAGTCGTCACCGGCGCCGAGAAGCACGTTCAAGAGCGGTTTCCGCAGCTCAAGACGGATCAATATCACAATCTTCCCGAAGAACTAACCTTCCTGCACGCGGAAGACATCCTGGACAGGTATCCGGATTTGCCGCGCAAGCAGCGGGAAACGACGATACTTCAGGAGCACCCCGCGGTTTTCATTTACGGAATCGGATGGTCCCTCGCGGACGGCTATCCACATGAACTCAGGGCTGCGGATTACGACGATTGGTGTACCGAATGCGTGTCCGAGGACGGCCGGCCCATGCACGGGCTCAACGGCGACATCCTCGTCTGGAACCCGGTGACCAGGCGCCGTCATGAATTGACGTCCATGGGGATTCGAGTGAACGCAGACAGGCTCAGGCAGCAGTTGGAACTCGCCGACCAGACGGACTCCCTCAAATTGCCTTACCACCGGGCGATCCTGAATAACGAGATTCCCCTCAGCATCGGCGGAGGCATCGGGCAGTCGCGCACCAACATGCTGCTTCTCAAGAAAGCACACCTGGGCGAGGTCAGTGTCACCGTGTGGCCGGAAATCCTCAAGGAGATGTGCAAGAAGAAGAACATCCATGTCTTGGAGTAAGAATAGAGGTACGGTAACAGCCGGTACGTATGCCGCGCCCGGTAACCCCCATGTTCTGACCAGGAATCGCCTGCTCCGCCCAAGACGGCGCGGCAGCGCTTGGACATGTGATTGGACATGTGAAAGGAGTCTGAAGGAAGCCATGTGACGCTTCCCTCGCTTAGTCGGATTCATAGTCTACAACGGCGCGCTCCAAACTGACCTTAATGACGAACTCGCGGACGCCGGAATGTTCCGGATGCTTGAGGTACGCTTCCAGATCCCTCCAATCATTGAACGAGGAAGATAGAACGATATCGTAATTGGATGCCGAACGTGCGGCGCCGATGCCGATCTCCATACACTTGATTTCCTCAATTTTGTCTTTAAGTTTCTCCAGCATCTGCTTCATTGTTTTGGCGTTTTGCGCTTTGCTATGGTTGTCAACGAATTCTTTCAGTTTCCACATGACTATGTGTTTGATCATGCTTCCCTCCCGACTTGTGTCTCATCCCAATCATCCATTGGCACAACACGGTTGAAAACGTTCCCCCTACCCGCTTTTGAAATGTGTCGGGCGGGCTTGAATCCTGACCCCGGAGCTGTAACATTTGTAAGCCCGCAAAGGTTCGCGGACCTTACTCTCGGGTAATTCAAGTTGTTTTTGATCAGTAGTTCAAGTAGATTGTGGACCGACCCCAGCTATTGACGGAGACATCCATGATCGAGATCGAGTTGAAATTTATCTTCGTGGCGGGCATCTTCAGGGTGGGATCGTTCCTATCGAATTAAGAAACGACTCCGAGATTTCTTATGAATCTTTTTCCTCACGAGGAAAGGAGGAAACGCATGCGTGGCCTTTTTGAGTCCGGCAGTATCGGAAGTTTGCGTTTGTCCAACCGATTCGTCCGATCGGCCACCTGGTCGGGAATGGCTTCGGACGACGGCGCGTGCACCTCTAAGCTGACAGGCCTCAAATCTTCGCTGGCGCGTGGCGGTGTGGGCCTGATCATAACGGGCCATGCCTACGTCCGACCGGACGGGCAGGCGGGACCGTGGCAGCTCGGAGTGTACAAGGACGACCTCATCCCCGGACTTCGAACCATGACGGACACGGTCCACCGGGAAGGGGGAAAGATCCTCATGCAGATGTCTCATGCGGGTTTCTTCTCGCATCCCAAGCTGACGGGAAAAACGCCCCTGGCCCCATCCATCGTCGAAGGATTTGCCAAATCTCCCAGAAACGAGCTGACCCTTGAAGACATACAGGGGATTGTCGACGCTTTCGGAAAGGCCGCCCTTCGAGCGAAACAGGCCGGATTTGACGGCATTCAACTGCATGCCGCGCACGGGTATCTCTTGAGCCAGTTCCTATCGCCTGCCTTCAACAAACGCACGGACTCCTACGGGGGAAGCATCGATAACCGGGCAAGAGCGCTGATGGAAGTACTCGAAACCGTACGAAAAGCCGTGGGCGAGGACTATCCCGTACTGGTCAAGATGAACTCGCAGGACTACCTGGACGGAGGACTCAGCCTGGAAGACTCGGTTCAAGTGGGCCAGATGCTGGCCGGCGCCGGCATCGACGCCATCGAGTTGAGTGGCGGCACCATAGCCTCGGGAGACCGCAACCCGAATTTCAACAAGGTCCTCTCCGAAGAGCAGGAAGCGTTTTTCCGGGACGCAGCCGGAGCGTTCAAGAAGGAAATCGACGTACCCCTTATCCTGG
The DNA here is from genome assembly GCA_016208165.1 of Deltaproteobacteria bacterium. NCBI lineage: Bacteria > Pseudomonadati > Myxococcota > Myxococcia > Deltaproteobacteria bacterium. Next base: position 52,492 of record JACQYL010000100.1, on the reverse strand, counting down.
TGGGAGGCATTCGATCGTACCATCTAGCTGAGAAGATTTTGGCCGAGGGACTGGCCGACTACATTTCCCTTTGCCGGCCCCTGATCCGGGAACCAGGGCTCGTGAATCGGTGGAAAGCCGGAGACCTTCGCAAAGCCACCTGCATTTCCGACAATAGTTGTTTGGGGGCCGCCATGTCGGGCGAAGGGCTGTATTGCGTGGTGGAAAGGAAGGCTGAAAAGGCCGGAACGAACGCACCGGAAGGCTAATTCGCCTTTACAGTCTGAAATTCCACGAACAAGAGACCTGGCGCCCAAAGGTGAACTCGAATACCATTAGATACGGACGACTCATCGCCACGAAAGCGCTTGAACCACGCGACGGCACTGGAACGGGCGACTCCGCTGCACGGGGGCGTCCGTCCGGGCAAACGAGTCAAATACACGAGGTTTCTTATGAACGACTTGAAGGGTGTCTCCCATGACCTGGTGCAACGTCTTTCTCTGGATTACGAACCCGTGGGGGTCGCTTTTTTCAGGCAATCCGACCGGCTCCCCGAGGGAGTTTCGTTCGCCCAAAAAGAGTTGAAGAGCTACTGCCAGGCTTTGGTGTTGGCCGGTAAGGGCGAATCCCTCCTTCTCGGGAAGGAACAGATGGGCTGCAAGCTGGGGACTTCCGTGCTCGGATTCGAAACGGACATGGAGGCGTATCTGGACGACGGCGTGCTGGAAAAATACGGCGTTGGCCTGTATGCCACCGAGGAAGCTTCCGCTGAAACGATCCTCAAGTCCACGTATCTGGAAAAAGGCAACACTGAAGCGGTGTTCATCGCGCCCCTCTCACAGTTCGCGGAGAATCCCGAAGTGGTGATATTTACGGCCAACAGCGAACAGGTTATGTGGCTCCTGTACGCAGTCAACTACGAAACGGGTGGAAAAATGAATCTGCCCCAATCGGGAGGGGCTTTGGGAGGCTGTTCCGACATTACCGTGCTGCCCATGCTGGAAGGGATTTCCAACATTACGTTCCTGGGACTGGGGTGCCGCATAAAATCCGCCATCGATCCTTGTGACCTCATGATGGGCGTTCCCGGCAATCGGGTGGCCATGCTCCACGGCCACATCGTCGATATGGCCAAACCGATCGCCATGCTGAACAAGCTGCGCTCCGGCGCTTGACCCTTTTGATGGACTCGGAAGCGAAATAGGAAGGAGGGCCGACATATGCTGCCCATAGGACCGTTGATGATTGAACACAGACTGATCGAACGCATGGTTACCGTGATGGGCCTGCGGGTGCGCGAGTTCGATGAAACCGGGAAAGCGGATGTTGATTTCATAGACGAAGCGGTGGATTTCATCCGCACCTATGCCGACCGCTGCCATCACGGGAAAGAAGAAGACATCCTGTTTCGGGAGTTGGCGAAGAAAGCGCTTTCCGACGAGCATCGACAGGTCATGAAGGACCTGATCGGCGAGCACGCCATAGCGAGAGACTTTGTCCGCAATCTGACGGAAGCACGGCTTCAGTATGCAGCCGGCGACGAAACCGCTCTCGAGAAGATTAAGCACGCCATATCGTACCTGGTGGATTTCTATCCCAGGCATATAGAAAAGGAAGACAAGCGTTTCTTCATGCCCGTCATGGGGTACTTTACCACCGAAGAAAAGGGTAAAATGCTCGAAGAAGGCTTCGAGTTCGATCGGAACCTGATACACGCCAGATACCGGGATATTGTGGAACGAAATGGTGGGTAGAACGGAGGCTGCGTTCATCGCCTGATACATTCAGGCCTCCTCCGTAAGAAAGACAACGCGGAAACAGTCCGGTCCGCCGCGGTCCCGAAGCATGGCAAGCGAACGGCCTTACGGCCGAATAATACGAACGCCGCGACATCCGATGGCCGCACGCACGGTTGTCGGGTCCCAAGAAAAGTCCGGACCCCGTATCACCGTTTCCGGGTCACCATAATCCGTACCGGATGGGTCTTCAAGTCACCTCTGAAGGGCATGCGGGGTCATCAAAGGCCGTAGTCCCGAGTTCGCACCGCACCCTCTTCAAATGCACATCAAGGAAAGTCGAAGGCGGCCGGAAAAGCCTTTTCAGCGAGCATTCCAGGTCACTTTGCGGATGGTGTAGTCGCATCGTGCTGCTGACGATGGCCTTTATGCGTTGAACATGCCGATGTTTATCCCTTCGGCTACGTTTTCATCAAGTTGGTTTCTCACGACCCATTTGTACCGGCAGAACCAGTTCGTCTTTCCGTTCTTCTCTTTTCGCTCTTTCGAAAGTACCTCGGCTTCCACGCGGATTTCGTCGTACACATAAACGGCTTTGTTGAATCGCAACCCATCGCACCCGAGAAAGGCTTTGGCCTGCATGATGAACCCGGACTGGATCAACAGACCCATGGCTTGAGAGAAGGTCAGAAGTCCTGGAACCAACTGTCCTTTCCATCCCCTTTCCTTGGCGGCTGCTTCGCTCAAAGCGGCAGGAAGCGTGTCGCCATTGATCGTCGCATACAGCTCCACCTCCGTTCTGGTAACGACTTTCGACTTCGTGAAGAACTTGTCGCCGACTTCCAGTTCCTGAATGTGCCTGTGCAAATCCTCTTCACGGTACTCCATACCCATTCTTCGCTCCCTCACTGCGCGGCGATCGAGGCATTGGTTTCACTTTATGGCGCGCCGGATCGAAACAGCTGCGCTCTTGACGCCGCGGACCCGGGTCACGCTCCCGATCATGACATTCCGGGGAACTCGAGAACTCCATGGCTAACACCGGACATGGGGGCCTTTGAAACCCAAAAGGTTCAGAAAGGCGCCCCACTTGTCATCATCCTCTTTGTTCCCTTGGGATTGGATTAGCGCTTCGCCGGGAGCAAACGCATTTACCCGATATCGAAGGGGATGTTTTTTCCCCCTCACACGGCCGTCGGATTCTTTGATGGCTGCTCGATGCTATTTCCTGGGAGGCACCACCACAAAAAAACCCGTTATGACCACTTCATTCCGCTGATTGTACCATTCGACCTGCATTCGCACCCATTTCTTCTCCTCCAGCTTTTCGGCCACCTTGGCGACCGCAGTGATCGTATCCCCTATAAAGACGGGCCTTTTGAACCGAGTATTGATCTCCACCAGTATGGTTCCTATGCCCGGGAGCACCATTCCGAGTATCGATCCGGCAAGACTCATGGACAACACCCCGTGAGCCACCCTTTTCTCAAACCGGGTCTGCCGGGCATACTCCTCGTTCAAGTGGACCGGATTGAAGTCGCCGCTGATTCCGGCGAACTGGTAGATGTCACATTCTCCGATAGTCTTTGAAAAAGAAGCCTCGTCTCCGATTTCAAGCTCTTCGTAGCTTTTCCCCAACGCGATCTTTGTTTGCACCATGAACCTCCTGATAGGATTTTCAACGGGCCATGGGAATACACCGGCCCCAAACGGCGAGGTAAGATTCTAAGCCGGTTCTTAGGAGCGGGCAACCCCAAACTTACTCCGTCGAGCTATACCGACGCTTCCACCAGCCTCCACCCGGCGAAGCGGCCGAGCGATGCCGAGAACAAACGCTTACGATGGTCCGAATATATCGTCCAGGCCGCTTCGGGCACAGCGATGGCAAAATCTATTCGAAAACGGTGGAGACGCTCCCGAGGACGACGTCCCATGGGCTCCCCTTGCGATGGGCATGCGAACAAAACCCGCTCACAATGGGATTGTCAGATTTCCCCGTGAGATGCTATATTTTTCGAGAAACGCTGCAAATCGCCCCTAGATTTCCTTCAGCCGTCGTATGAAGAGCATGTTGATCAGAAGCTATTCCGAATTTCGCCTGTCCAGGGCGGGGGTACGATCGCATTTTTTGCCTGGAACGAGTTTGAGCGCTCGATTCAGGCTGGACAATGACGTCGCTTCTCTGTTCCCGTATATCAATTCACAATGTAAGGACGCCAAATTTCACGATAGCCCGGAATACATTCAATTTGTAATGGATAGTATCATCTGTACCCTGTATCCGGTCGACGTTATCGCGGCGCCGTTTTCGAATCGGGACCAGGCCCTCGGGTTCGCTGACCGTCTTGTGGCCTTTCTCAACGATCTTCATATCAATAGGGATTCGATCGAACCGAACCATAGAAAATTCAGGCCTCTTTCCGCTATCGATATCTACCGGCTGCTGCCGCGGACAAACTGTGGGCAATGCGGATTCCCCGCCTGTCTGGCCTTTGCAGGCGCGATGAGCAGAGGCCGGGTGTTTCCGAACCGGTGTCCGGGTTTCCGTGAGCCGATTTACGAGAACGCCGTCTACCCTGTGTACGACAGATCCGGAAACCTGATTTCCACTATCGCCGTGGAGCTGGATACCGCATCGAAAAGAAACGAATCCCGAGCTGACCCGACAACGGAGAGCCCGAACGTTGAACCCAATGGAGAAAAACAGGAGAATCCGACCTGTTCGGAACGCGATCCGACATACATTCCAACGGAGCTGACTCGGCGGGAGGTTCAGGTGCTCCGCCTGGTTGCGGATGGGGACACCAACAACGAAATCTCCGACGCCCTCTCCATAAGCCCCCACACGGTAAAGAGTCACATTGTCCACATACTCGACAAACTGGGCGTCAACGACCGGACCCAGGCGGCCGTTTGGGCGACCCGCAACCGTCTGATCTGAAACGAGATGCCGGCATTTTCATAGGGGATCGCTGTGGAAAACTCCCAACAGTTTGATTTTTCCGATGATAAAGCGCGAAGATATGCTACGGAACTTGGAATTATTTTCTTTCTCACCGTTCTGGTCTACTTTATTTCCGCTCGATACGATATCTTCGAACATATCTATCGATTTTCGAGAACGCATGAAGCCTATGAACTGGATGAAGTTCTCTCGATATTCATCTTCCTGGTCTTTTCCATGTCCTTTTTTGCCATATGTCGTTGGATGGAAGTCAATCGTACTCTGGGAGAACTAATCAAAAAACATGGAGAGCTGGAAAAGGCATTTGCTGAAATCAAACAACTAAGGGGCATCATACCGATCTGTTCGTCCTGCAAAAAGATACGGGACGACGAGGGATATTGGCATATGGTCGAAGAGTACATCCAGAATCATTCCGATGCGCAATTCAGCCACGGTATCTGCCCGGAATGCTTCGAGAAGGTCTACCCCGAGCTCATGAAGATGAAGGCTGAGTAAAGAACGGAGGTTCAGGAGGATAGCCAAAACGCTGATACATGTGGCATCATTTCACCGGTGCGCTGAACATTTCATCGACTGCCGCAACGCCGGTCGCCCAGCCAAGGTAAAGAGACTCCCCCTGCGGAGATGTGTCGCGATTCCTCCTGTCCCGCCAACGCCGGCTGGGAATCCCCAACGCTCCGGATTGATCCCGTTTTTCTGAATTCCCGCTGCACTGCGTCTGTCCGCAACGACGTTTCGAAATTGCGACATCAACTCCTTGCCCCGAAATCTTCTTGAAATCCTCCTTCTTCTCATTCTGATGAAACCTGCTCAAGGGAGATATGGAAGGCCCCTCCCGATACTTTGAGCGCCTACGGTGAGTTTCTTCGCATTGGACGGGTCAGGCTCCCCGAAGAACGTTCCACAGGTTCGGCGCCGGGCGCGGCGATACCGCGCCGCACCAGGAGGGAGCCCTCGAGGCGGTAGAAGCTGACCAGCGCTTTCAGGTAATTGACCACGGATTGCACCTCGTTGATACGGCTGACGAGCAAATCCCGCTGGGCCTGAGCCACAAAGAAATTGGTGGATCGGCCCACCCGGAACTTCTCGGTTTCAACCCGCAATTTTTCTTCCTGAAACTTTCGCGTGGCCGTGCCGGCTGAAATCTGTTCTTTGGTTCGGTTAACTTCGATGTACGCATCCCGCACGTCGAGTTCGACCAGTTGTCTCAGATTTTGCAGGGCCTTTTCGGCCTGATCCCGTTGAAGAAGAGCCCTCGTGTGCTGCGCCCCGGCGCTGCGGTTGAAAATAGGATATCCGAGATTGATCCCTAGAAGGGCGTCATAGCTGCCTCCGTCCATTTCGCTCACGGACCTGGGGAACGAGTCGGCATATCCGGACTTACCCAGGGTAATGAAGAGATCCATGCGGGGAAGCAACCCGTTTCGGGTGCGAACGATTTCCAGATCCTCCCGCCGGATACCCAGTTCGGCCTGGTTGATCTCGGGCCGCATCCGAAACGCCACAGCCACATGTGTTTCCACATCTCCCAGGGTGATTTCCGGCAGCGCGGGCGGATGCACCAGCGTGACCTCGCGCTTCCACAGGTTCTCTCCCGGCGGGTTGAGCAGCCGGAGCAGTCGGAGGCGGGAAGATTCCTGCGCGCTTTTTGCGTTGATGAGTTCCTGCTGCTGGACAGCGACCTCGGCCTGCACCGCCGCAAGCTCGGCTTTCGCCATGCTTCCTACCTGGATCATCTCTTCGGTCTCATGCAACTGCTGTCTGGCAAGCTTAAGCGATTCATCCACGATTTCGATCTGCCGCAGGGAAAGGGCGTAATCCCAATAGGCATCCTCAACCTGAGCCAGCAGGCTTTCGCTGAATCCCCGGAGTTCATATTGACTGATATCGGTTTCGAGGCGCGACTGGCGCAGGCGAGCGAGGTTCACGTCCGTTCCGTACCCGCGAAGCAACGACTGGGTGACCGACAGTCCCAGCCGGGTCTGGGTAAAGGGATCCAAGTATAGCGAGGAATCCGTGGTGTCCGAGGTGACCCCTGCTTCAACAAACGTCCCTGTGGGAAAAAACTCTCTCAAAAACACGCTCCCTCGGTATTCATCGCTTCTCGAACTTTCAGCCGCGCTCACGGAACGGGTGAGGCGTTCACTGTCCGCCCGCCCGACGGAGACTTCCGCCTCCACGGTCGGGTCGAACTCGGCCCGCTCCTCATCTTCGAACGTTCGCCGGATTTCGGGATTGAGTCGTTCGACTACGAGCGACCGGTTATTTTCCGTTCGCTGGATTTCGGGATTGAGCCGTTCGACTACGAGCGAGCGGTTGTTTTCCAGTGCGGTGAGAACGGCGTCTTCGACCGTAATGCGGAGCGGGCCCGGTTGGGGCTCTTCCGCGCTTTCCGGAGGCTCCTGAGGCCTCGCCTGCACCGTGCCCGACAGCTCCTGTTGGTTGTAGCCGGTCCACGGCGTCGCGCCCGGCTGTGCGATCGTCGAGCGCTCGTCGGTCGCACAGCCGGGCGCCGGCAGCAAAAGGCTCCAGAGGAGCACTGTACCTAGGAATTGGGAGATGGAGCGCGGCTCTGACATATGAGATCCTCGTCGGACGTTTTCCGGGGCTTCAGGTCCCCCGTCGACCTATGGCTGGACGGCCCGTCAGCAGGCCCCTCTTATCCAAAAGCCGGCCGGCGGCATCAACCGCAGACCATTTAAGGGGTCTCGACAAAACCTTCTACCCGGATGGCGTCATCATCCCTAAAGGGAAGAACGTACTTGTGCCGGAGACTATGCACACATTTAGGATAGGATCAAATAAAAAAACGAACCATCGCTGACAGATCTGAAAACGGGATCGAGGTCGCTGCCTGACGACACGGCATAAAGACAAATGGCTTTCCCCTGCACTGAAAGGATTCGTGGCTGCGGCTATTGAGGTCCCAAACGAATCCCATCTGGGCGGAAACGCACTTCCGGAGCGGGAACCATACCCAAGTTCATGAAAACACCACGATTTCGGAACCGAGAGTTCCGAAATCGCCCATAAATTGGAATCCTGATTTCGACCATTTTTTCCCTTTGTTATCAATGGGTTATCCTCACACTTCCACCACGAGGAACCGGAACCCGCTTCTCATCCCAGGCAATGGGAGATCCATGTTCCGGTGCCGTAGGTTTGTTCACAATAAATCTAACTATATCAAAGTCTTGCACTTTGGAACAACTTATGCTAATGCTGACCTCAAACGGCGAGGCTCTGCCTCAAGACTACCCAAAAAGGGAAGGAGCAAGCACAAAATGGAAGAAAGCCATTGCGGCCAGGATTGGGAACCTCCAAGTTCCAGCGGCGGTCGGGCAAGGGTATGTTGTGAACAGTGCCCGGAAGCCTCACTGCCGGAAGGAGGATTGGAAGCACCGAAAGTCACATCGATACGAATTGTAAAGAGTACTCCGAGGTTTCGCTCGAGTGAGCGGACATCGGCATTTCGCAGAACGTTTTTCCCTCAAGCCGGCCAGTCGGAATGGAACGACTGGCGTTGGCAGCTGCGTCACTGTATCAGAAACATCGAGTTTCTGAGTCAGGTAGTTTCGCTCTCCGAAGATGAGAAGAGAGGCATTTCCAGCCATACGGCTCTGCCCCTGTGCATCACCCCTTATTATGCCAGCCTCCTGGATAAGGACAACCCTCTGCAGCCCCTTCGACGAACGGTCATTCCGGTTTCAGCCGAATTTCTCCAAACTCCCGGCGAAGCGGAGGACCCTTTAGGAGAGGAGCATGACAGTCCGGTTCCCGGTGTGGTGCACCGCTACCCGGATCGTGTCCTTTTTCTAACAACGGACATGTGTTCAACGTATTGCCGGTACTGCACCCGTTCGCGCATGGTGGGAAACGGCAAGTCGGCCACATTCGGAAAGAACAGGTGGAAGGAGGCGATAGAGTACATCGAGCGCACTCCGTCCATCAGGGACGTTCTCCTATCCGGCGGAGATCCGCTGACCCTGTGCGACGAGGATATCGAGTGGCTTCTCTCTCGTGTTCGCGCGATACCCCACGTGGAGATCGTTCGAATCGGCACCAAAGCGCCCGTGGTCTTGCCCCAGCGCGTAACGCCGGCTCTCACGCGCATGCTGAAAAAGTACCACCCGCTATTGATGAGCATCCACTTCACGCACCCCGATGAGTTGACGCCTGAAACCGCCCAGGCGTGTGAACGCTTGGCGGACGCGGGTATTCCATTGGGCAGCCAAACGGTCCTGCTCTCGGGAATCAACGACAACGTGGATACCATGAAAAAGCTGGTGCACGGACTACTCAAAGTCCGGGTAAGGCCGTATTACCTTTACCAGTGCGACCCCATTTCAGGTTCGTCCCACTTCCGTACGCCGGTGGCAAAAGGCTTGGAAATGATCCAGGGCCTCAGAGGACACACGAGCGGCTATGCCGTTCCCACCTACGTCATTGACGCGCCGGGCGGCGGCGGTAAAATTCCGCTGCTACCGGAATATGTGGTAGGCCGGGATGAGGACAACTGGATATTGAAGAACTACGAAGGGGGCATTTACCGGTACCCCGACAGGCCCGTGTCCGGCGACTTCAAATGTTCTCTAACGGCAGGGATAGAGCCATGCGGGTAGGAATTACGTACGATCTTCGAAACGATTATCTGGATCGAGGCTTCACGGAAGAGGAGACGGCGGAGTTCGATCACGTCGATACCATCGATGCGATCGATGGGGCCCTTCTGGAGCTTGGCCACGAGACGGTTCGCATTGGAAACGTCCGTCGACTGGCCTCGCGCCTGGTGGCGGGCGAGCGATGGGATATGGTCTTCAACATCGCCGAGGGACTCCGGGGGTTCGGTCGGGAGGCGCAGGCGCCGGCGTTGCTGGACGCCTACGATATCCCCTACACGTTTTCCGATCCGCTGGTGCTTTCGCTGACCCTGCACAAGGCCTTGACCAAACGGGTGATCCGGGATCTGGGTTTGCCCACTCCTGAGTTCCGTGTCGTGGAGGAGGAATCGGACGCGGTTCAGATGGATCTGCCCTTTCCTCTGTTTGCCAAGCCGGTGGCGGAGGGCACTGGAAAGGGGATCAATACGGCGTCCAAGATTCGGGGAAAAGACGAGCTGGTGTCCGTATGCCGGGACTTGCTCCAGACCTATCGACAGCCCGTTCTGGTGGAGAGCTTCCTTCCGGGACGCGAGCTCACCGTTGGGGTGCTGGGCACCGGAGCCGCGTCTCGGGTCCTCGGGGTTATGGAAGTGATCCTGAAGAGCGAACGTGAATCCGGTTGGTACTCCTACCACGAGAAGGAAAACTGGAGAGCCTTGGTCAGTTATCGCCTGGCTTCGGATGTCACCGCCGTAGCGGCCGCCGAGACCGCCCTGGCGTTGTGGAGAGGCATTGGGGGACGGGACGGGGGACGTATAGACCTGCGGGCGGACGATAAGGGAGTGCCGAATCTGCTGGAAGTGAATCCCCTCGCCGGGCTGCATCCGGGGCATTCGGACCTCTGCCTCCTGGCGGACCTGACGGGCATGTCCTACGTCGCCTTGATCGGGGAAATAATGAACTCGGCGAGCGCGCGCATTTCCGGTGCGGGATTCGGGCCGGGGGAGCGAGGATGGACCACGGCTTGATCGGTATCCTTCACAATGTGCCTTTGGCGCCGGGCTCTGCTTTTTCGGAGGCGTCACGCGACGTCTTGGACCAGGTGGAAGCCATCGAGAAGGCCCTGGGAGAGTTGGGGCGCCCTGCTGTTCGCGTTCCGTTCAGCAGAGATCCCGGCGAGCCCGTCAAAGCGATCCGCGATCGAAACGTGATGATGGTCTTCAACCTCTGCGAGACGGTGGACGAAGACCCACGATTATGCGGACACCCGGCGGCGGTCCTGGAACTCGTGGGAATACCCTTCTCGGGCTCCCCATCGTCCGCCCTGACCCTCAGTACGGATAAATGGGTCGCCAAACAGCTCCTCGATGCCGCCGGGATTCCGACACCCGCCTATGTGCTGCACGGGAGTACGTCTCCCTTGGAATCGGTCGGCCTGAGATACCCGGTCATTGTCAAACCGAGGTTCGAAGACGCGAGCATCGGAATCGATCAGGACTCGATCTTTCGGGACGAGGGGGAACTGAGGGGGGGCATACTCTCCTTTTCCCGTCGTTTCGGAGATGTACTCATCGAGGAGTACATCGATGGAAGGGAATTCAACGTATCCGCTTTCGGCTATCCGAACGCTTTTGTCCTGCCCGTAGCCGAGATCGATTTTTCGGGTTTTCCCGACGATCTCTACCGCATCGTGGGGTATCGGGCGAAATGGAAAAGGGACTCCGTGGAATTCCGGCACACGCTTCGGGTGTTTCCGGAGACCCTCAAGCCGTCGGTTGCGTCGGAGATCGAAAAGCTGACCGCTCGTTGCTTTAATTTGTTCATGCTTCGGGACTACGGACGAATTGACTTCAGGATGGATGGGCGTGGAAATGTCTACGTTCTCGAGGTCAATGCAAACCCCTGCTTGAGTCCGGACGCCGGCTTCGCCGCCGCTATGGAAAGGTCGGGAATCAACTACCGGAGTATGGTGGATCAACTAGTATCATTTATGGTTCTGCGAAATGGAAGAATTGACCGTTCGATCACTACTCCCCCAAGATAGAAACCGCATCCAACAGATCATCGAAGGAGTCGGTGTTTTTACCCCGGAAGAACGCAAGGTCGCTCTCGAATTGATAGACGAAGCGATTCACCACGCCGAGCGGGATGAATACCATGTCCTTTGCGCGGTGAAGAACCCGGACACGGTAATCGGCTATGTGTGCTTCGGCTCTATCCCCATGACGGATCGACGCTTTGATCTCTACTGGATCGCCGTGGACGAGAGTTGTTCAAAAAAGGGAGTGGGAGGCAAGCTGCTCGCCCGCGCTGAAGATTTGATCGAGAGCAGAGAGGGAAGACGCATCTATGTGGAGACTTCTTCAACCCCTCCCTACGAATCTGCGAGGATCTTTTATGAGCGTTATGGCTATCGCCTGATATCCGTCCTGAACGACTACTACCGGCAGGGTGATCACAAGATGATTTTCATGAAAGAGCTCTAAACCATTGCAACCGCCCACGAGGGAATCATCGAAGATCGAAATGGCGCACACCGCCATAGGGACAGGTACACGTGGTCCAAGACGGAATTTTCCGAGCCCTTGGTGCAGAAGATGATAGACACCTATCGCCGTCACGGCGTGGAACCCGAAGTGTGGCCCATCGCCCCATGGGCGGCTCCCTATTTCGTTTTTTCCGGAATCCTGGGTTTACCGGTGATCTCCGGCGGTCTCGGTCACGGAGGGAGACAGCACGTGGCCAACGAGTACATGACCGTAAAGGGACTCAAGGACTTTGAACGCTTTGTCGCCACATTCCTTTACGTGTTGGCGGAATAGCGCCGCCGTCGGCACGGGAACCCCTGTCTATTCAATTGTGGTCCAACCAAAGAACGGTACGGCGGGTCGGAGAAAAGATACACGTAGCAGCGGCTCGGGCATGTATCGCCCCTACCGTTGGCAATCATCGGTTTGTCGATAACCTATTTCGATTTGTCTAAAAACCTCCGGCTGCAACTCTCTTGGAGGAGTCCGGGCTAGCCGCGGCCAACGACCCGGCAGATCGCCTTCAGCAGTTCGGCCGAGGAGGCGGTTTTGCTCACAAGGGCCTCCGCCCCTGCCTGGCGCATCGTATCTGCTATCAATTCATCCTCGTACATCGAGAGGCCGATTACCCGCACTTCAGGCGACTCGGCCTTGATGCGTCGAGTGGCCTCGATGCCGTCCATCACCGGCATGGAGACGTCCATCACCACCACATGAGGTTTTAGCTGTCGGACTCCTTCGATGGCCTCGTGCCCATTGGCAGCCTCACCAACGACCCGAATGTCCGGGTGGCCGGAAATCAACCGATTCAGCCCCTGACGCATCACCTGATGGTCGTCGACGAGCAGTACCCGGGTTCCTCCTGCAACGGTGGAACCCTGGCCTCCGGCTTGTCCGCTGTTCCTCGGTTCGGACGGCGGCGCTCCATACGGCTGCAGTCGATCCGCTTCGGGCAGGTTGAGCGGAACCCTCACGGTGAAACGGCTGCCGCACCCCGGTGCGCTTTCGATGTCGAGATTTCCCCCGACGTATCGAGCACGCTCCCTCAGACTCAGCAGTCCAAACCCCTTCATCCGGGTGGAGCAATCCAGGACCTCGGGATCAAATCCTTGGCCACAATCGGTGATCTTCATGACAACGTGGGCGTCAAAACCGGAAAGCGCGACGCGGGCGTGTTTCACGCCGGCGTGTTTGACAACATTGAACAGAAGCTCCTGCGCGGCGCGGAACAGAAACACCTTCAGGGGGGAACCTTCAAATCGACGCGTATCGTCCGCCTCCAGCTCGACTTCCAGTCCAAACTGGTCCTTCATTTGCCGGGCGAGCCATTCCAGGGCGGCGACAAGGCCGGAGTGGTGCAGCACGGCGGGACTTAGCTCGTGCGACAGGCGGCGTGATTTTCCGATAGACTCCTCGAGCAACTGCTCGACGTTTTCCAGCAGAGGTACGTAGAACAGGTCTTCGCGAGCCGCTTGGAGCTGCATCCGGGCGGCGGCGAGAAGTTGCTGCAGATCGTCGTGCAGGATTTCGGCAACTCGCCGACGCTCCCGCTCCTCGGCCTCGATCAGTTCCGCCGCCAGGGCCTGCAGCTGCTTCGACCGGGTCTCGGCCATCTCAGTGCGCTCGGCCACCCGCCGCTCGAGGACTTCATTCAACTGACGGAGGGCCGCCTCTATGCTCCTTCGCTCGGTGATGTCGCGGAAGACCAGTACCACTCCAAGAATACGGCCTTCATTGTCCCGGATGGGCGCCCCACTGTCGTCAATGGGCACCTCGGTCCCGTCCCTCCGGAGCAGCACCGTATGGTTGGCCAGACCTGCGATCTTACCGGTCTGGAGCACTTTTCGCACCGGATCCTCTACGGCCTCACGGCTATTCTCGTTGACGATGTGGAACACCTCCTGCACCGGTTTCCCGAGCGCCTCCGGCATGTTCCAACCCGTCAGCTCCTCCGCCACCTTGTTTAGAAACGTGACCCGTCCCGCTGTATCGGTCGCAATCACCGCATCCCCGATGCTGGCCACAGTAACGGCCCAGAGCTGCTCGCTTTCCCGAAGCGCCTGCTCCGCCCGCTTGCGCTCTGTTATGTCGCTGAACGTCACGGCGAAATAGCCCTTGTGCGGACTGAAGGCCGAAATCGAAAACCACTTTTCAAGCAACTCGGAATAGCGTTCAAATTGCACCGGTCTTCCGGTCAGAGCGACTCGTCCATACGTTCCGATCCAGTCGGCAGGGTCCTTCTCTATGCCGGGAAGAACGTCCGTGGCTTTCCTACCGAGGATGCTTTCCGCTTTGAGCCCGGTGAGTCTCTCGAAGGCCTCGTTGACTTGACAAAAGACGTAATCGCAGGGCCGCTCTCCGGCATCCAGCACGATCCGGTGATAGGCAAAGCCCTCGGACATGTTGTTGAAGAGCGAATGCAGCTTTTCTTCGCTCCTCTTGAGAGCATCCTTGATGGTCCGCACTTCCGAGCTTTCGATGAGCTCCCAGCGGTCTCCATTCCGGACAAGGGCAAACCGATGGTTCTTAATGGCTTGCATAAAGCCGGCAGCATCGAACTCATCGCGCGGATACGAAAACAAGGCTATTATGTTGTGTCTGCTTATAACATCGGGCCCGTCCAGGATAATGCCACCGCCGCCCCCTTCTTCGGGGAAAGCGTTATATGCGAGTCTGAGACCGTCAAAACCACTCAAAATAGCCCTGTCCAGCATTGAAACGACGGCCTCGTCCGTCCTTCCATACCGGGCCCACCACCGGCTTCGAGGAATGATAACCATCTGCCCCTTATCGACATATTCCTTGAAGTGGGGCGGGAATGTTTCCAAAGCCGTACACGCGTCTTCACTATCGAACGGTCCGGACGTGATCCATATGCAAAGCTCGTTGCTCTCGACACCCGCCTTGAAGTAGGGCGCCAGAATCTCGAACAGGTCCTCCTCCGTCTGATAGAACTGACAGAAATCGGTACCCCAGGGAAGATCGCCGATCAACGGGATGCCGGATTTTCGTGTATCCGAGTAAATGGTCTGCATGCTTTCCATTGGCCTCTGCCTTACGCCGAGTCTGCCCATAATCGCGGGTGTTTGCCGCCGAATATCATGCAAGATATCCTTGAGCGAAAGCGGGGTTGGTGACCATCTGCCATGTCCCCCGATTCTTGGCAAGCGCAAACGCGTGGTTTTTCACCACGTCCAAGATCTCCATCACACCGCATTTTTTGAGGGAGTAAGTACAAAGCACCAGCAGCTTCGTTCCCCCGATTACGTTGTTGATCTCCGCTTCATAAGCCGCGAAATCGTCCCAGTCCTTTTTGTTGTCTATCCAATAAGGGTTGCCGCTTACCCTCGTGCCCGCAAATCCTTTGGACAGAGCGTCATCGTGCTTTTCCATCCACATGTTGAGCGTCCTCTGGAGATCGAAATTCCCGCCTATGAGGTACCAGTCAGTGTAAGGAAATATCTCCATCTGCCCCTTGGCCAAGTGATCCGAAAAGCCGGGCACGCTCTTTTTCAAGGCATGCAGGGCTTCCCTCCTAGTCAGGAAGTCCGAGGTCACCCATACACAAAGTTCGTTATTCTCGAGACCTGCCTTAAAGTACGGGATAAGCACGTCCAACAGGTCCTGCTTTGTCTGGTAAAATTGACAGAAATGGCTACCCCAGGGCAGATCGCCAATCAGAGGTATTCCAGATGATCTTTTCTCGGTTGATGGTTTCATTTGGGGAGCCTCCTCCTGTGTGTTAAGGCGGGTGTCACTTTTTGTCTCATGCCTCTGCCGCGCTTTGTTGCGTTGCTGCTCGTGGACGATCGCTGAAAATCATGGGCAGGACTAGGAGCGCATTCAAGATGTTTTCTGAATCTCGGTTGCCACCGGCTTCATGCAAGGGCCGTCCTTGTCTTTACGCCGGGGTCGTACACGCTTTCGGTTAATGGCGGTCTTTTCGTTTGGATAGGCGCGGCGACAGCAAGATTGTGGAAATTTATATCCCTAATTCTTAATTGCGTCAACACAACCTTTCGTCCATACAACCCCTGTTAGACGCCCCCAATGGAAAGAGGAAAAAAGATCCGGATCTTCCAAGCCGTGTAATCCGTTTTGTCCAAAAAAATTCGCTACGTCTGCGCCTCGACCGATAACATGCCGAAGATCCCTGGAATATCCATGGGTGCAGCTATCAGCCCGTTGAAAAAGCCGGGTTGTTACAGGCCGTTGAAAAACGATGAGATGCAAGGCGCGCGAATCTCGAGGAATGAGGCGTACATAGAGTACGTCGCAGTGACGAGGGATGAAGCGCAACGCCGCAGATCGCGTCTTTCAAGAGCCTGTTATGGACGAACGAGCTTCCCTCCATGCCCGCATTCTCGGATCGGAATGAATAATCCGATGTGCGCACTCTATTTCATAGTACGCTCATGACCCCTTGTACTTACACATTTTTTCGGTTACTCTTGTCGAAATTAGCTGGGTTCGAACTTCTCTGAGCCAAATTCCAAGCAGGGACTCGGAAGGTATTCTATTCATTCGCACGCAATCCACCCTTACGACCCCTCCGGAAAAGGACGACAAATCGTTATGGAAAGAAGTTCTATCCGTTCCCTTGAGCCCATGGATAGGGGCCGCAAATGACAAACTCCCCGCATAAACCCAAGCTGCTGAAAGTCCTGCTGTTGATCGTGGTCCTCGTTGCATGGGGATGCGAAAACGACGAGTATCCGGCGCCCGAGGGTCCCCCTGTCAAATTGTCCCTGGCCGTTTCGCCTGCCACCTATTCCGGACTGATCGCCATAGCCGATGACAAGGGCTACTTCAAGGATGCGGGACTCGATCTGTCGATGGATCTGTATCCGTCCGGGCGAGAGGCCCTCGAGGCGGTGTGCCGTGGAGAAGCCCAGGCGGCCACGGTGGCGGATATCTCTTTTTCCGCCAAGGCTCTGGAAGAACCTTCCATCCGTGTTCTGGCGTCCATAAGCACAACCGTGGGAAGCAGGATCGTGGCCAGAAAGGATAGAAACATCCAAAGTCCTTCCGACCTCAGAGGAAAGAAAGTCGGTTTCAGCACCGGCACGGTGAGCGACTATTTTCTTTATGCCTTTCTCATGACGGAAAATATTCCGCCAAGCGACATCACGGCTGTGGACATTCCCCCTGCCCGACAGGTCGAGTCCGTGGTAAACGGGGAATTGGATGCGGTGTCCGCCTTTGAGGTTTTCGCATTCGAGGCGGAGAAGCGCTTGGGGGAGAACGCGGTTTCCTGGGACAGCCAGAATAACCTGGCGTATCATTGGTTGCTGGCAACCAAAGCAAGCCTCATCCGATCGCCCGAGCCGCTGAAACGGCTCTTTAGAGGGCTGCTGAGGGCCGAGGGTTTTGCCCAGACCCATGAGGAGGAGACCCGGACGATATTGGTTCGCAAGTGGAATTTAGATCCCGCATTTGTGCTGGAGTCCTGGCCGCGAACACGATTGAGCGTCTCACTCGGTCAGTCCGTAGTCACTTCTCTCGAGAATTATGCCCGTTGGCAAATGGTTAAGGAGGGGAAGCTCGAAGACTCGACCGATGTTTTGAATTATCTCGACACCGGAATTCTGGACGAGATGGCCCCAAAAGAAGTCACCATTTTCAGATAGGTTCCCATGAGAATTCAGAAACGAATCCTGCTGAGCGTAGCCGCATCCGTCGCTATTTCTCTAGTGATCGTCTTTATTGTCTTTTCCGTCCTTCGGGAGCTCGACAACGAAGCCGCGCGCAGAAAAATTTACAGGGAAATCGGAAGCAAGATTTATGCCCTGAACATGTCGATTGCACGATTGTCTAGCCTGCCCCATCCCAGCCGTACCCGCCAGATCAAGGAAATCCAAGGCTCGTTGGAGATCCTTCTTGGAACCATAGCCCCCTTGGGCGCCGGTGAAGAATTCCTCATCCGACAGATCAAAACCAACTCCGAGGAACTCCAATATTCCCTCGAGAAGCTAATATCCGGCTCCATGGAGTCGAAGGGCGCCATGGACGCCGAACGATACAATGTTCTCGTCTCTCAGCTCTGGATGAAGACTCAATTCATCTCGGACGATATTCAACACCTCATAACCATCAGCCAGTCTCGAATCGAATCCTCCCGGAGAAGGGCCCGCATCTTGATCCCCGGCTTGATTGTGGCCCTGATGCTGATCAATGCCGGCATTTCTTTCTTTTCCGGCAGGAGCATCGCTCGTGCGCAGCAAGCCCTGAACCTGGCCCTGGCCAAAGCCGAAGAAGGCGACCGGATGCTTTCCGCCTTGATGGAATACGTGCCCGAAGGGATCACCATGGCCGATAGGGAGTTGAATTTAACACGGGTCAGCCGCTACGGGCAGAGGCTGCTCGGGGATACGCATGAGGGCATGTCCGCGGAAGAGGTGGCCTCACAATGGAACGTGTATCACGCCGACGGGAAGAGCCCTATGGCCGTCGAAGACCTGCCCCTTGTGCGGGCAGTCCGGCGCGGTGAGGTGGTCCATGATGCCGAGATCGTTCAGATTAACGCTTCCGGCGATCGTCTGCCCCTGCTGTGCACGGCGGGACCCATCCGCGACGACGCCGGCGTTGTCATCGGGGGCATCGTCGCCTGGCGCGATATTAGCGACCGCAAGCACGCTGAGGAAGCGGTACGCGCCAGGGAAGTGGACCTCAGCGAGGCACAACGAGTGGCGCACATTGGCAGTTGGCATTGGGACGCGCAAACGGATATCACCACCGGCACGGACGAACTGCTGAGGATTTACGGCTTCGATCCGGCGACGCAAACCATCCCCAATTTTAAGGACCAGCGCGGGCTTTGGTATCCGCCGGAGGAATGGGACCGGCTCAACGCTGCTGTGCAGGAGTCAGCCCGGACGGGCGCAGGTTACGATATAGAAGTGCAGGCGCTGCGCAACGGCCGGTGCATCTGGGTCCAGACGCGCAGCGAAACCGTATGCGACGCCGAAGGGCGGATTGTGGGCCTGCACGGGACCGTCCAGGACATCACGGAGCACAAGCGGGCAGAAGAGGCGCTGCGCCAAGGTGAGGAGCGCCTGAGGGCCTCGCTCGGCGAAAAGGAAGTGCTGCTCAAGGAAATCCATCATCGCGTGAAAAACAACATGCAGGTTATCTCCAGCCTGCTGGCCTTGCAGGCCGATGAATTGCAGGATACGGCCATGCGCAGTATTTTGCGGGACGTCACCCATCGGGTGCGCTCCATGGCCATGGTTCACGAGAAACTCTACCAGTCGACCGACCTGGCCAGGGTCGAGTTTGCCGACTACGCCCGAAGCCTGCTCAACTACCTCTGGCGCGCGCACGGGGCTGCCGCTTCCGGTGTGGGTCTGGATCTGGACCTGGAGCCGGTGTTGCTTCCGGTGAACGAAGCGGTGCCGTGCGGGCTGATCCTGAACGAATTGTTCAGCAACGCCCTGAAACACGCCTTCAGCGGCCGCGACGGCGGTCAAGTGGCCGTATCGCTACGTGGCGACACGCAAAGGCATGTACGCCTGAGTGTACGCGACAACGGGGCCGGCCTGCCGCCGGGCATGGACTGGGGCCAAACCCGCTCTCTTGGCTTGCGCCTGGTGCAGATGCTCGCCGGGCAATTGCGCGCCGACGTGGAAGTCACAAGCGATAAAGGAACCGAATTCACCATCACCTTCGAGAGACTCGAGACATGAGCAAGACCAGCATCCTCATCGTTGAGGACGAGGCCATCGTCGCTGCAGACCTGGCCAACAAGCTGACCCAGTTAGGATATGAAGTGGCCGGGATCGCCGCACAAGGTGCGGAGGCCGTGGAAATGGCCCTGAGCCTTCGTCCGCAGCTCATTCTGATGGACGTCCGGTTGGAAGGCCCGCTGGACGGCGTCGAAGCGGCCGGGGAGATCCGAGCCCGACACGACGTGCCGGTGATCTACCTGACGGCCCATTCCGATTCCGCCACCCTGGCCCGAGCCAAGCTCACCGGGCCTTTCGGTTATATCCTGAAACCCTTCGAAGAGCGGGATCTGGCGACGCAGATCGAGCTGGCGCTGTTCAAACATCAGGCCGAACGAAAGCTCCGCGAGCAGCGCGAGTGGCTGCGTGTAACCCTCACCAGCATCGGCGACGCAGTGATCGCCACCGATGCCGAAGGCCTCATCAGCTTTCTCAATCCCGTAGCCGAGTCCCTTACCGGCTGGAGCATGGCCGAGGCGGTCGGAAGGCCGCTCAAAGAGGTCTTTCGCATCGTCAACGAACACACCCGAGCGCCCGTGGAGGATCCGGTGATCAAGGTACTCCGGAACGGCAAGATTGTCGGGCTGGCCAACCACACAGTGCTGCTCCGCAAAGACGGCCGCGAGGCGGCCATAGACGACAGCGACGCACCCATCATAGACGAACAAGGACGCGTTCAAGGGGTGGTTCTAGTCTTTCGGGATATCAGCGAGCGCAGACGGACCGAAGCCGAGCGTGAACAACTGCTGTCCGCCATCGAACACGTCGCCGATACAGTGGTCATCACCGACCCCGGGGGAACCATCCAGTATGTCAACCCGGCCTTCGAGCGCGTCACCGGTTATACCAAGGCGGAAGCACTGGGCAAGAACCCGCGCATCCTCAAGAGCGGGAGGCAGGACCAAACGTTTTACAGCGAATTGTGGCAAACGATCTCTCGAGGAAAGACGTTTCAGGGACGGATGGTCAACAAACGCAAGGACGGAACCCTATACACCGAGGACGCCACCATTTCCCCGGTATTTAGTACGAAAGGCCGTATTGTTGCCTACGTGGCCGTGAAACGCGACGTCACCCATTATCTGGCGCTTCAAGAACAGTTTCACCAGGCCCAGAAAATGGAGTCCGTGGGCCGTCTGGCAGGCGGCGTGGCCCATGACTTCAACAACATGCTGGGCATCATCATCGGGCATGCGGAACTGGCGCTGGAAGAAACGGCCCCTGTTTCGCCGGTGTATGACGACCTTAACGAAATCCGAAGAACGGCCCTGCGATCCGCGGATCTCACACGTCAACTACTTGCATTCGCCCGGAAGCAGGTCACTTCGCCTCAAGTCCTCGATCTCAATGACACGGTGACCGGCATGATAAAGATGCTCAGGCGTCTTATCGGCGAAGATATCGATCTGGCTTGGGCGCCGGGTGCGAACCTTTGGCTGGTCAAGATCGATCCGGCTCAGACCGACCAACTTCTGGCAAATTTGTGTGTTAACGCCCGGGATGCCATCGGCGGGGTGGGGAGAATCACGATCGAGACAAAAAACACAATCCTTGACGAGGCCTATTGCGCCGCGCACGCGGGAACCAAGCCGGGACAATACGTGACGTTGTCGGTAAGAGACAACGGCTGCGGTATGAATGAAGAGACGCTGAATAATCTTTTCGAGCCGTTTTTCACCACAAAGGAAGTCGGAAAAGGAACGGGACTGGGGCTTTCCACGGTATACGGTATTGTGCGGCAGAACGAGGGATACATCGACGTAATCAGCCGGCCGGGGCAAGGTGCCAGATTCACGATATACCTCCCAAGGACCCTCGAGGCTCTGCAATTGGACGGAGAACCGCACGGCAAGCCAACGGCGAAAGGCGCCGAGACCTTGCTCCTGGTGGAGGATGAACAATCCATACTTCGTCTCGCAAAGGCCGTGCTTGAACGGCTCGGGTACACGGTTCTGGCGACCCCCTCACCGGTGGAGGCGCTAACCATTGCCGAGCGGTATGAAAACCCGATTCACCTGTTGATCACGGATGTAGTGATGCCCGGGATGAACGGTCAGCAGTTAAGGGAGCGAATCGAGAAACATATTCCAGCCGTCAAAGTTCTCTTCATGTCCGGTTACACGGCTGACGCCGTAGCGCATGGGGGAATTCTCGAAAGAGGTGTCCGGTTTCTTCAAAAGCCTTTTTCGAACAAAGCTCTTGCCGAAAAAGTGCGGGAAGTCCTGGACGGGGAATAACATCCGGCGAACACATCCGAGCGGAATCTCGATGCATGTTATAGCGTCTTTGCTCGGACAGGGCGACCGTATGGGTCTATTAGCGAGGATGTGGCTCGGCGGTTTCGCGCGGCTCTAGGCGCCGGAGCTCGCTCAATCAGCGCCGCCGGGGCAGTAGCGGGAGATGAAGGAATCGTGTTCACGACTAGATTAGGGGTACTGAAGAAATGAGCCATACCGGCATCCTCATCGTCGAGGACGAGGCCATCGTCGCTGCGGACCTGGCCAACAAGCTGACCCAGTTAGGATATGAAGTGGCCGGAATCGCTGCACAAGGTGCGGAGGCCGTGGAAATGGCCCGGCGCCTCGACCCGCAGCTCATCCTGATGGACGTCCGACTGGAAGGCCCGCTGGACGGCATCGAAGCGGCCGAGGCGATCCGAGCCCGACACGACGTGCCGGTGATCTACCTGACGGCCCATTCCGATTCCGCCACCCTGGCCCGGGCCAAGCTCACCGGGCCTTTCGGTTATATCCTGAAACCTTTTGAAGAGCGGGACCTGGCGACGCAAATCGAGTTGGCGTTGTTCAAGCATCAGGCCGAACGAAAGCTCCGCGAGCAGCGCGAGTGGCTACGTGTAACTCTCACCAGCATCGGCGACGCAGTGATCGCCACGGATGCCGATGGCCTCATCAGCTTTCTCAATCCCGTTGCCGAAGCCCTTACCGGCTGGAGCATGTCCGAGGCGTCCGGAAAACCGCTGAGAGAGGTCTTTCGCATTGTCAACGAATACACGAGAAAGTTCGTGGAAGACCCCGTGGCCAAAGTGCTCCGGAACGGCAAGATTGTCGGGCTGGCCAACCACACAGTTCTGCTCCGCAAAGACGGCGGAGAGGTGCCTATAGACGACAGCGGAGCCCCCATCCTCGACGATCAAGGCCATATTCTCGGCGTGGTGATGATCTTCCGCGACATCAGCCGGCGCAGGCAGGCCGAAGAGGAATTGCGAACGAGCAAAGAGCGTTTGGAACTGTTGGCCATGGTGGCGGAACGGCTGCTGCGCGCCGAGGATCCGCAGGCCATTGTCGAGGAACTCTGCCGGGCCGTGATGGCGCACATCGACTGCCGGTTCTTCTTCAATTACCTCGTCGAAGAGCCCGGCCGGCGGCTGCATCTCAATGCCTGCGCAGGTATTTCCCCGGAGGCGGCCGCCGCGATACGGCAATTGGATTTCGGCGTGGCGGTCTGCGGGTGCGTGGCCCGCGACGGGGAACGCATCATTGCCGAGGATATTCAATACAGCAATGATTTCCGGACCCAACTGGTCAAGTCTTATGGGGTGCAGGCCTATTGCTGCCATCCGTTGCTCTTCCAGGGCCGATTGATCGGAACCTTGTCCTTTGGCGCAACAACACGGACAAGGTTTGCATCCGACGAAATAGCCCTCATGAAATCCGTTTCCGACCAGGTGTCGGTGGCCATGCAACGATTGCAGTCGGAACAAGCGCTCCGGGACCTGAACGTAACTCTGGAGCAACGGGTGGCCGAACGCACCGAACTGGCCGAGCGCAGGACCAGCCAGCTTCAGGCCCTGGCGGTGGAGCTGATCGAGGCCGAGGAGCGGGAGCGGCGGCGGGTCGCCGAACTGCTGCACGAAGATCTGCAGCAGATCTTGGCCGCAGCCCGGATGCAGGTTCAGGCGGTCTGCGAGAGTATGCCCCACGAGCCGATGCTGGCGAACGTGGAGCAACTGCTGGAGGACTCGATAAGCAAATCCCGCCGCCTGTCGCACGAGCTGAGCCCGCCGGTGCTTTACCATTCGGGTCTGGTCCCTTCGCTTGAATGGCTGTCCCGTCAAATGGGCGAGCAGTTCGGGCTGCAAGTCGAGCTTAAGACGGACTCGGAATGCCGGCTGGAAAGTACCCCATTGAAGATGTTTTTATTCCGCGCGGTGCAGGAACTGCTGTTCAATGTTGTAAAGCACGCCGGGGTGAAAAGCGCTCGTGTCGTGTTTTCGACCTTCGACGGCCGCCTGATGATTACCGTCAGCGATCGAGGCCGGGGATTCGATCCCGAACGTCTGGATTCCGTTGCAGCGACAGCCGGTTTGGGACTGCTGAGCCTGCGGGAGCGGGCTCGCTACATGGGGGGCGACCTTGTGATGGAGAGCGCCCCGGGGCGGGGCAGTCGCTTCTGTCTGACGATTCCTCCAGATATGGCCAAAACCGGAGTGCGGCGGCCGGCGGCCGTCCAACAGCCCGGCATTGCGGCCGACGCCGCATCTACGCCGGTCACGGCCGTCATCCGGGTGCTGTTCGCCGACGATCACCGGGTGATACGGCAGGGACTGATCCGATTGATGAACGGCCAACCGGACATCCAGGTGGTGGGCGAAGCGGCCAATGGCCGGGAAGCCATCGATCGGGCCCGTCAGCTCAAGCCGGATGTGATCCTGATGGACGTTTCCATGCCGGAAATCGACGGCATCGAGGCCACCCGGCGCATCAAGGCCGAGTTGCCCGAAGTGCGGGTGATCGGCCTGTCGATGCACCAGGACGAGCAGATCGCCCAGGCGATGATCGAGGCGGGGGCGGAAGCTTTCGTAAACAAGACCGCTTCCTCGGCGGAACTGCTGAAGGCGATCTATGGGATGGATCGCGACCGCTAGGGACATCAAGCCGAAGCCGTCTACGAATATCCTCCTCGATCAAGAAGGCTGGAAGGCGATCATGACCTTCCGTGGCGTGTTCTCTTTGGGATCGTCGGCCTGGAGGGCGATTTGTATCTTCCCGAAGCCGAATCCGGAATACGTATTTTTTTAGGGTGTTTTGTGTACACGGATATCATCGATAAATCTAAATGGTCTCGGGAACCAAGCCGTCCGACCCCACGAGGATCACGCAAGGACGCGCGGGGCCTTGCCGTCTCGCAGGATCCTAATGGTAAACAGCGAAATCAGCGGCTCCGATTTGCAGTCCGGCGACGGAATGTTGCGATCCTTTTTCTTATGGCGATGCTTTCCTCCTTCGTGTTCCATGCAGAGGCCGCCTTTTCTCAAGAGCATCCGGGGGACCGGATCTTGCTCAAGCCGAAGCATATCCTGGTGCTCTGCTCCTACGGGTACTCGTTGCCCGCCTATCGAAAGATGAATCCCGCCTTCATTGCAGTAATGGAAGACGCCGGCGTAAGCACGAACACGCTGTTCTTCGAGTACCTCGACCTCTTGCACATCAAGGGCAACAAGCACCGGCAGGCCTTGACGGAGATGCTGCGCCACAAATATACGGAGAGCGATATCGACATGGTTGTCACCTTTCACGCGCCTGCAATGGGTTTTCTCCTGAACGACGCCAAAGATATCTTTCCCAATGTTCCCGTGGTGTCCTGGAATGTGCAAGGGGCCTTCAAGGAGGAAGACACGGAACATCGGGTTTTCCGCCTGCTGATCAGCCTTGACATGCGGGGTACTTTGGAACGGGCATTGGACTTGTTCCCACAAACGGAACGAGTGGTTTTCGTCAGCGGTGTTTCCGAGACGGACCGATGGGTCGAAGCCGAGGCCAAGAGCGCTTTTGCCGATTGGGAAGATAGGCTTCAATTTGAATACACGTCCAATAATTCCGTCGAGGAGATGATCGAGCGGGTCGCCGATCTTCCTCGCCGAAGCATCGTTATCTATTGCAACGTCTTCACGGATAAAACCGGCCGGACCTTTACCCCCAGGGACGTGGGGGAGATGGTTGCCGAGGCCGCCAACGCGCCTGTGTTCGGTCTTTACGATACTCTACTGGGATTGGGCGTGGTCGGCGGATCCCTGCTCAGCTTCGAGGCGGAAGGCGCCCGGGCCGCCAGGCTCGCCCTGGATATTCTGAACGGGAAGATCCGTTTCACCGAACAATCCAAAATAATGATCGGCAAGCCGGTACCCATGTTCGATTGGCGGCAGATTCAAAGATGGGACGGCGAGGCAGGCGAGCTTCCCGAAGAAAGCATCTTTCTAAATAGAGTCCCTTCCCTCTGGGACCGGTACGCGTGGCCTATGACCGGCATACTCAGCCTCTTGGTGGCCCAGTTGTTACTGATCGCCGCGCTTTTCACACAGATCCATCGCAGGAGTCGGGCCGAAAAGGAACTCAAGGAAATCAACGCAACGCTCGAGCAGCGGGTGGCCGAGCGCACAAGGGATCTGCAGGAAAGCGAGGCGCGTCAGCGCTCGCTCTTCAACAACATGACGGAGGGGTTCGCCCTGCACGAGATCGTCATCGACGCCGACGGCAAGCCCTGCGACTACCGTTTCCTGGAAACCAACCCGGCCTTCGAGCGCCTCACCGGCCTGAGCCGCGAGGCGGTGATCGGAAGAACGGTGCGGGAAGTCATGCCCGACATCGAGATCTACTGGATCGAGACCTACGGTCGCGTGGCCCTCGAGGGGACCCCTGCCCATATCGAGAATTATTCGGCTCCATTGGACCGGTGGTACGAAGTCTTTGCCTACCGCACCGCACCCAGCCAGTTCGCCGTGCTCTTTGTGGACATCTCCGAGCGCAAGCAGGCGGACAAAGCTCTCCGTCAAAGCCGGGAAGACCTGGATCGTGCGCAGGAAGTGGGACAGATCGGCAGTTGGCGCCTGGACGTTAACCGCAACGTCCTCACGTGGTCCGACGAGAATTATCGCGTTTTTGGCGTACCCAAAGGGACACCGTTAACCTACGAGACGTTCCTTCAGATCGTTCACCCCGACGACCGTTCGTATGTGGACACGCAATGGCAGGCGGCTTTGCGCGGCGAACCCTACGACATCGAGCACCGCATCGTGGTGGCCGGCAAAGTCCGATGGGTGCGTGAAAAGGCCTATCTCGAGTTCGAAGAAACGGGCAACCTGCTTGGAGGCTTCGGGATTACCCAGGACATTACCGAGCGAAAGAATGCCGAAGAAGCGCTGCGAAGTTTGTCCCAGTTCCCGGAGGAAAATCCATATGCTGTGCTCCGATGTTCTCCCAACGGGGTGATCTTGTACACCAACGCGCCTGCAAGGGACTGGATGGCGACCTTGGGCTGGCAAGCCGGCGGACCGCTGCCGGACCCTGTGTACGCCGCCGTGGCCCAAGCCCGAGGAACAGACCACGCCATCGAAACTCAGATCACCAATCCGGCCGGCAGCGTGTTCAGCGTTTCCGCCGTGCAGCCGCCGGGTGAGGAATACATCAACCTCTACGGTATCGACATCACCGGCCGCGTGCAAGCGGAGCTCGACTTGCGCGAAGGGGAGGAGCGCCTCAGAGCGTCCCTTTGCGAGAAGGAAGTCCTGTTAAAGGAAATTCATCACCGCGTCAAAAACAACCTGCAGGTCATTTCCAGCCTGGTCGGTCTGCAGGCCGAAGAAGTGCGGGATCATGCCATGCGCGACGTCCTCCAGGACGTGACCCACCGGGTGCGTTCCATGGCTATGGTTCACGAGAAACTGTACCAGTCGGCGGATCTTGCCCAGGTGGATTTCGCCGACTACGCCCGAAGTCTGCTGTACTATCTCTGGCGCTCTTATGGGAGTGATGCGGACGGCATCCGGCTGGCTCTTGATCTGGAGCCGGTGTCGCTCTCGGTGAATGCGGCGGTGCCATGCGGTCTGATCCTCAACGAACTGTTCAGCAACGCGCTGAAGCACGCCTTCGACGGCCGAGACGGCGGCCAGGTCACCGTGTCGCTTCGAGGCGATGCCCAAGGCCGGGTGAGCCTGTGCGTACGCGACAACGGCACGGGCCTGCCGGAACGCTTTGACTGGACGCAGTCCCGAACCCTGGGCTTACGCCTGGTGCAGATGTTGGCCAAGCAACTGCACGCCGCCGTGGACGTTTCCAGCGTCGAAGGAACCGGGTTTACGATCGCTTTTTCGGTATCGAAGACGTGAGCAACACCGCTGTACTCGCCGTCGAAGATGAGGCCGTCGTCGGGGAGGACCCGGCCGGTCATCGGATTGCCTCGAACGAGGGTGTGTCGCCATTCGACATCTCCTGAATTGTTCCGCACCAACATCCCAGTGGTGAACGTGACCAGGACGGGATAGAGCCTGCCACGCACTCTATGGAGAGAGGTGATATGGTTAGAGCGTTCCTGGTGCTGCTCATGATTGTTGTGGCCGGCATGGCCGGGTGCAGCCCGAAAGAAAAGCAAGGCGGCTCCCAGAAACAGGAGAACATCGTTGTTGCCGTGACACCCTGGCCCGCGTCCGCCCCGATCTACGTCGCCCAAGAGAAAGGCTATTTCAAGCATGAAGGGCTTGATGTAACCCTCCAAACTTACCTGTCCGGCCACTTGGGCCTGGATGCGGTCCTTTCAGGAAAGGCGGACCTCGCCACGGCCGGTGAAACGCCGATTGCCCGCGCCGCCATGCACGGCAAGCCGCTTGCCGTCATCGCTACGATTTGCGAGATCGACCGGGCGATCCTGATCGTCGGGAGGAAAGACAGGGGAATATCGGGGCCCCAAGACCTCAAGGGCAAGAGCATCGGAGTAGTGGCGGGAACCACGTCCGATTTCTTTCTCCATATCTATTTGATCACTTCCTATATCGATCCAAAGGATGTCCGGATGGTCCATCTTTCCACCGATAGGGTGGTCGACGCTTTGCTGAAGGGCGAGGTGGACGCCGTAAGCACCTGGGCGCCCCACACGATCATGCTTCGAGAAAAGCTCGCCGGCAACGCGACGGTGCTTCAAGATCCGAGCATCTACACGATGACATGGGACATGGCAGCCACACAAGGCTTCGTCAGGGACCGTCCCGAACCTATCAAGAGATTCCTGCGGGCAATCATATCCGCCAACGAATTCATTTCGGAACGCCCTTCCGAGACACGCGCCGTCTTTTCGAGACACATCGGAGCGGACGGCTCTCTTTTCGAGAGGGACTGGATCGATTACCGATTTACCGCGGTGCTGGATCAGAGCCTGATATTGAACATGGAAGACCAGGCGCGATGGATCTCCAAAGGAGAAGGCGCCGCCGGCCGGAGGCTTCCCAATTTCTTGGATTTCGTTGATGCCTCAGCGCTTAAAACGATAAGACCTGAGGCTGTCCGGATCACGGGGAAATAGGAAAGCCTATGAGAATCTCCAGGAAATTGAAACTTTCCGCATGGACGCCGGTACTCATGGCGGTGGTCATCGGCCTCGCGCTGCTCATCTCCCATAAAACGATGGAGCGCTCCCTGGAAGAAGGTAAGACGACCCGGCGAATCATGCACGGCGTGAATGAACTCAGCAGCTTCGCCCGTTCCTACATGCTTTACCCCGACGATCGCCCGATGCTGCAGTTTCTTTCGGAGCACGATTCGGTAACGGAACTCACTGCAACGATCCGGTTCAATAGCGCTGAAAAGCAAGAGATGTTGGAAAATATTCGCCATAATAGCAGATCGATGAAAGAAGCCTTCCTCAAATTGGTCTCCAATTACCAACATCCTGCGCAGGCAGCAAGCACCGAGTTGATCGAAGAGGCGGAGGAACGCCTGGCAGGACGTGTACTTATACAATCGAGAGGGGTGCTCTCGAGCGCGTTACGCCTCGAGAGTCTGATTCATGATGAGATTACGACGACCCAGAGAAGGATTAATATACTCATCTTTTTCCTTGTCATCGCCGTAACGTTCCCTCTCACCACCGCCTTGATCGGGATGGTGAGAAACATCAATACGTCTCTTACGGCACTGCGAAAAGGAACTGAAGTTGTCGCGGCCGGAAATCTCAGTCACCGCATCGCCATATCGACACAGGATGAAATCGGGGAACTCTCCCGTTCCTTCGACGCGATGACGGAACAACTGAGAGACACCACGGTTTCAAGAGATGAATTGAGCAGAGAGGTGGAAGAGCGCAAACGGGCCGAGGAGCTGCTCCGGACAACACTCGAGAGTATAGGCGACGGATTCTTCGCCTGTGATGGAGACTGGCGATTTATCTACGTCAACGGCCCGGCTGAACGCATTCTGGACATCCGCCGCGATGAGGTGCTCGGCAAGAATCACTGGCAGGTATTCCCT
Organism: Deltaproteobacteria bacterium; assembly: GCA_016208165.1. Lineage (NCBI taxonomy): Bacteria > Pseudomonadati > Myxococcota > Myxococcia > Deltaproteobacteria bacterium. Next base: position 22,700 of record JACQYL010000100.1, on the reverse strand, counting down.
CTCACGCGGGGCACCCGTCTGGAGCAAGAATTCCGCCGTGCGGCGGCCGGAGAAATCCGGGATTTCGAGAACTTCTACGAACCATGGGGCCGCTGGTTTCACAACCGATGTTTCCCTCGAGAGGGTGGCGGAATGTCCGTCTACTTTGAGGACATAACCGAGCGCAAGCAGGTGGAAGAGGCGCTCAGGGCGTCGCTGGCTGAGAAGGAGGTGCTGCTGAAGGAAGTGCACCACCGGGTAAAGAACAACATGCAGGTCATTTCGAGCCTGGTGGCCTTACAGGCGGACGATACGGACAACGCGGTCATTCGAGACATACTCCAGGACGTGACCCACCGGATACGTTCCATGGCTATGGTCCATGAAAAACTTTACCAGTCTACCGATCTGGCTCGAGTTGAGTTTGCCGACTATGCCCAAAGTCTGCTAAACTACCTTTGGCGAGCCCACGGGAGTGACGCCGACGGCGTCCGGCTGGTTCTGGACCTGGAGCCGGTGTTGCTCCCGGTTAATGTAGCGGTGCCGTGCGGGCTGATCCTCAACGAGTTGTTCAGCAACGCGCTGAAACACGCCTTCAACGGCCGGGCCGGCGGTCAAGTAACCATGTCGCTCCGCGGCGACGCGCAAGGCCGGGTGCGCTTATGCGTGCGCGACAATGGGACGGGCCTGCCGGAGCAGTTTGACTGGAGGCAGTCCCGATCCCTTGGTCTTCGTCTGGTGCAGATGTTGGCCAAGCAGCTCCGCGCCGCCGTAGAAGTATCCAGCGTAAAAGGAACCGAGTTCACGATCGCGTTCGGGGGACCGAAGACATGAGTAAAGCCACCATACTCATCGTTGAAGACGAGGCCATCGTCGGAGCGGACCTGGCAGGCAAGCTGGGACGGCTCGGATATGAGATTGCCGGGATCGCCGGGGAAGGCGAAGAGGCCGTCGCCCTGGCCTCTCGTCTACGCCCGCACCTCGTGCTGATGGACATCCAGTTGGAGGGTCCGATGGACGGCATTCTAGCCGCGGAGGCGATCCGCCAGCGGCACGACGTGCCGGTGATCTACCTGACGGCCCATTCCGACCCCGGTACGCTCGCCCGCGCCAAACTCACCGGTCCGTTCGGATACATCCTCAAACCCTTCGAGGAGCGGGAACTGGCGGCCCAAATCGAGGTGGCGCTGTTCAAACACCAGGCCGACCGTCAACTCCGCGAGCAGCGCGAGTGGCTGCGCGTCACCCTGACCAGTATCGGCGACGCGGTCATCGCCACGGACGCTGAAGGCCGCGTTAGTTTCGTCAATCCCGTGGCCGAGTCGCTGACCGGGTGGAAGGCCGAGGAGGCCATAGGCCGGCCCGTCCAGGACGTGTTTCGCATTATCGACGAGCGGACCGGCCAGGCGGCGGAGGAGCCCATCGCCCGCGTTCTGATCGAGGGCCGCGCCGTGGCCCTGGCCAATCATACCGCTCTGGTGACCAGGGACGGCCGCACCGTGCCTGTCGAGGACAGCGCGGCGCCGATCCTGGACGCATCAGGACAGCTAATCGGCGCGGTGCTTGTGTTTCGCGACGTCACCCAAAAGCGGCGAGCGGAAGAGGCGCTCCGGCAGTTGAATGAAACACTGGAGCAACGCGTGGCCGAACGCACCGAGTTGGCTGAACGCCGGACCAGCCAGCTTCAGACCCTGGCCATTGAGTTGATCGAGGCCGAAGAGCGGGAAAGGCGAAGGATCGCCCAACTGCTGCACGACGATCTTCAGCAGATTGTGGCCGCCGCCCGATTTCAGCTGCAGGCGGCCTGCGAGAGCCTGCCTCACACGCCCTCACTGGCGATCGTGGAGCAACTGCTCGAGGAGTCCATCGACAAGTCACGCCGCCTCTCGCACGAGCTGAACCCGCCGGTGCTGCGCCACTCCGGCCTGGTCGCGGCCCTCGAGTGGCTGGCCCGTCAGATGAACAAGCAATTCGGATTGCAGGTAGAGCTGCAAGCGGATGCAAAGCTGCACCTTGAAAGCCCGCCGTTGAAGCTGTTTTTCTTCCGCGCCGTACAGGAGCTTTTGTTCAATGTCGTCAAGCACGCCGATGTCAGAAGCGCCCGCGTCGTCCTTTCCAGCTTCGACGAACGCCTCGATATTACGGTCAGCGATCGGGGTCGAGGGCTAAACCCCGAAATGCTGGATTCGGTAACCGCACCGGCCGGATTCGGCTTGTTGGCCCTGCGGGAGCGCGCCCGCTACATCGGAGGCGACCTGGTGATCGAAAGCGCCCCGGGCCGGGGCAGCCGCTTTACCCTGACGATCCCCCTCGAGCCGGCTGAAGTCGAAGAGACGAATCGGCCGGCGGTCGGCCGGCTTCATGTAACTCCGCCTGAATCGATTCGTACCGTCGCGCCGGGAGGCGTTCGGGTTTTGTTCGCCGACGATCATCAGGTGATGCGTAACGGGTTGATCAAGTTGATGGCCGGCCAGCCGAACATCCAGGTGGTGGGCGGGGCGGCCAATGGTTTGGAAGCCATCGAACAGGTCCGGCAGCTCAAGCCGGACGTGGTCGTCATGGACGTCTCCATGCCGAAAATGGACGGCATCGAGGCCACCCGCCGAATCAAGGCCGAGTCGCCCGAGGTTCGGGTGATCGCTCTGTCGATGCACCAGGATGAGCAAATTGCCAGGACAATGTGCGATGCGGGGGCCGAGGCCTTTGTGTGCAAAACCGCCTCCTCGGCGGAACTGCTGAAGGCGATCTACGGGATCACCAGGCACTGACAAGTCCTACCTTGCACCCGGAAATAGGACAACAGAGGAAAGTTACCGGATAGACGGCAGGGAACCCTGTCATTGCACTTCGATTGCACAAACCGCCCAAGGGTGGGCGATGAGTACTCTCCCTAACGCCCCGACAACCACAAACGACGATCGCGATCAGCGGTATTCGGCCGAGGCTCCCTGAGAAACGGCAACGCTCTTTATCAAAGCAAAAACAGACTGACCGGATCTCAAATTCAAGTCCAGAAAGGATTGACGAGTGATCCGGGACCATAAGGGACGCCCGATGTCGAGACGAACATCCACAAAAGGGGCGCCCTGATCCGCGATCTCGCGAATCTCACCCGGGAATATGTTCTGGAAACTGGTGCGGACGGGCGATTCCAAGGCTATGGCCACGTGGCGGGCCGGAATGCGCACTCGCACCGATTCCCCCCTGGCCGCATCCATGCGCGGCGCCTTGAGGATGTGGCCGCCGAACCGCAGGCGGGTCAGGCCGGAGGGATCTTCCGGGTCGTCGACCACCGTCGAGATAACCGAACCGCTCTCACCCCAGCCGAACCGGCTCTGCAGATCCGACCGGGACAGGAGGTCTTCCAGATCCCCATCGGCCAGGACGCAGCCTTCTTGCATCATTACCATGCGGGTGGCTAGATTGACGATTTCATCCAAGGCGTGGCTTACGTAGAGAATCGGGACGGCAAACTCACGGCCCAGTCGGATGATAAAAGGCAGCACTTCGGCTTTGCGCGCCGCATCCAGCGAAGCCAAAGGCTCATCCATAAGCAGCATGGCCGGGCTGGTCAACAGGGCGCGGCCGATGGCCACCCGTTGTTTCTCGCCGCCGGAAAGCCTGGCCGGCCTGCGATCCAGCAGCCGGCGGATACCGAGAATTTCCACCACCTGATCGAATTGCACAAAACGCCGGGCGAGTGGTGTTCGGTTCATTCCATAGGTCAGGTTGGAACGGACCGAAAGGTGGGGCAGCAAACGGCCGTCCTGAAACACATAGCCGACGCGGCGTTTTTCCGGCGGCAGATCGATGCGTCGGGTCGAATCAAACAGGCAACGGCCGTTGATGGCGATTCGACCGGCATCCGGTCGCACCAAGCCCGCCACCATGTTGACGACCGAGGTTTTTCCCGCACCCGAGGGACCATACAGGGCGGTCACTCCCGATTTAGCCCCCTGCAACGAGACGTCCAGCTTGAAATTGCCCTGTTGGTGCGTGATGCTGATCTCGAACACGGGTTATCCTTTCATGCGGGCGGCAAACCGCCGGGCCAAGAACTCGGAGCATATCAGTGCAGATAGGGCGATCAGCACCGAAAGAATGCATAACCGCATGGCGCCCATTTCGCCGTCCGGGACCTGGGTCAGGGTGTACAAGGCCAGCGGCAAGGTCTGGGTCCGGCCCCGGATGTTGGATACGAATGTAATCGTGGCGCCGAATTCACCCAAACTCCGAGCAAACGCAAGAATGACGCCGGTCATGATACCCGGCGCCACCAGCGGCAGTGTGACCGTGAAGAAGACGCGCACCGGACCGGCGCCCAGGGTGCGCGCCGCCGCCTCCAGTCCCTGATCCACGCTTTCCAAAGAGAGACGCACGGCGCGGACCAGCAAGGGAAACGCCATGACGGCGGCGGCCAGGGCCGCCCCTTTCCAGTTAAATGCCAAGACGACGCCCAAGTACTTATTCAGCAAGGCTCCGATGATTCCGTTGCGGCCCAGCATCACCAACAGCAAATACCCGATGACCACCGGCGGCAGCACCAGCGGCAGATGCATCAACCCATCCAGCAGGGTTTTTCCCGGAAAGCGCAGGCGCGCCAGGATCCAGGCCGCCAGGACGCCGGCCGGCAGACTGACGGCCACAGCCCATCCGGATACCCATAGGCTCAGCTTCAGCGCGTCCAGTTCCACCGCCGTCAAGCGAAAGACATCCATCACCGCACGATGAATCCGTATTTTTCAAACACCGTCCGGGCTGCCGGCGCTCGTAAAAAATCCAGGAATTGCTGCGCCTCGGACGTCTTCCCGCCGGAGACCGCAGCCACGGGGTAGACGATGGGCGGATGGCTGCCTTCAGGAAAAGTTCCCACCACCCGTACCTTCCCGGAGATGGCGGCATCGGTCGCATACACGAGACCTAGAGGCGTTTCGCCGCGTTCCACCAGCACCAGGGCCGCGCGCACGTCTTTCATGGGCGCCAGACGGTCCTTAACCCGGTCCCAGATCCCCAGATGTTCCAAGGCCTGCTTGCCGTACATACCGGCCGGCACATGATCGGGATCCCCTAGGGACAAACGCCCGTCCTTGCCCAAAGCGTCGGTCAGGGAACATCCGGGCGCCAGTTCGATCTTCTCTATGGGACTGTTCGCCGGAGCAATCAATACGATCCGGTTGCTCAAGAGATCGAATCGGCTTCCCGGCAACAGCAAGTGTTTCTCTTCGAGGTAATCCATCCATTCCTGATTGGCTGAAAGATAGATATCGGCCGGAGCCCCTCTCTCAATTTGCTTGGCCAGTGTAGAGGCTGAAGCAAACGACGGCGTAATGCGACCCGAATTCCGGGCGGCATAGAGTTCTCCGATTTCAGTGAGGGCGTTGGTGGTGGAAGCGGCGGCAAATACCAGCAGATCGGTTTCCGCGGCAGCCCTTCTACCCATAAAATCCTCCAACCCCAGGCCGGTGAGCACTAGCAGCACCACGGCAAACCGGTGTAATCGGCGATTCCTTGATTCCATTCGTAACCTCTGACTAGTCCTTCCGAGAAGGAAATGCCCGAAGGATTGTCTCTTTAAAACGATATTTGACGTGATTTAATTACATATGCTATACAAGCCGTCAATCTCTTTTTTAGAGATGAATGGAAGATCGTAGAAAGGAGGCCGTCTGTGGCCCGACCCAAAAGCGGCTTCGCATGCCATGTTAAAGCGTACCGTCTGACCAAGGAGTGGTCTCAGGAAGAACTCGCCGAAAAGGTGGACGTCCGGCGTCAGGCCATTTACGATATCGAATCCGGGCGCTATCTGCCCAACACGGCCATCGCTTTGAGATTGGCTCGCCTCTTCGGTTGCCGGGTGGAAGACCTCTTCGTGGAACAGGCGGAAAAAACGATTATTTTGATGGGTTGCGACCCGGCCTTTGAAATCCTCGGCCAACATATCTCCCGCCTGGCCCCCGATGCGCGCGTTCACTGCCGGTTCGCTTCGAGCCATCGGGCCCTCGAGGGCCTGGCCGAAGGCGTTGCGCACGTGGCCGGCACCCACCTTCATAACACGGGCAGTGCCGAATCCAACGTGGTGACGGCCGGTCGGAAGCTGGCCGGAGTAAGCGGTCGGGTCCTGGGTTTCTCCCTGTTGGAGGAGGGCCTCATGGTAGCCAAAGGCAATCCTCTAGGCGTTCGAACGGTCGCCGACCTGGCCCGGCCCATGGTGCGTTTCGTCAATCGCGAGCCGGGGGCCGCACTGCGAGTGCTGCTGGACGACCTCTTGCAGCGCGCCGGCATCCCTGTGGATGCCGTTAACGGTTATCGCAACCAGGTCACCTCGCACCGCGAAGGCGCTTATCGCATTGCCTGTAACGTGGCGGACGCCGCCCTGGGTCTGAGAGCCATTGCCGAAGCCTACGGTTTGGGTTTCGTTCCCATCACGAATGTCCGCTGCGACCTGGTCATACCAAACGACCTGAGCCGTCATCCCACGATCCGGATCCTTCTGGATGTCCTTCAATCCGCGGCCCTGCGCAGAGAGATCGACACCCTTCCCGGCTACGACGGCTCGGTCACCGGCAAAGTGATTGCCGAACTCATTCCTGATTCAGGCCATGCCTGAAGGCGAAAAACACATGCCTGATCGGACCGGGAGTGACAAAGTGACTTTTTGTCCGAACTCCGGGAAGGTGCTATAGCGCTCTTTGGGTGGATTTGCGGGTAAAGCGTGGTTCATCGTCGCGTCCCACATCAAGAAGAGATGCGATAACAGTCCATGGCCTAAATCCTTATTCCCATCAGGGAGCCGAGCAAATCTCGAAACTGAGCGTGCTCTTGGGTGGTTACGTCCATGATGCGATCGAGGTGAAAAAAGTGGCTGGTTGTCGGGGATTCACGTTTAACCATTTCAGCGTTGGCATCGACTCTAATTATCGTCCAAAACTCGAAAAAACCACGGTTCCGTGCTTTCTGATGGCTCTTCTCCGCTTCTCCTACTCGGTTATGGATGTTCGAAACGTCCCTGCCGCCTTTTATTTCCATTGAGACCAGCGGCCTGATGCCGGATTGTAGTTTTTCGGTAATTCTTACGTCCGGATCGCTAAAGAACTCGATCAGGACCTTTCTTCGAGAATCATTCTCAATGAGAATCGTGCGCTCGGTAGCCTCTTTCAGGTAGGGGGAAACCAACTGTTTTATGAGAACGAAGACCTCTTTCGAAGATTCCTGTCCTATCTTTGTATTCGCACCACCTCTCAGTTGGGGTCCTAACGTGAGTAATTGGAGATCATGGATGATGGAGATAGAGATCTCGTCTATGTTTTCAACCAGCAATTCCGCGCTCTTAGTGAGGCTGGCACACAGGGCAGGAAGCTCGGTTTTCAAGGAATCAGTGAGGGTCCCCCTCTCCTCCAGCCGCTTAAACCTCCCGAACGGCCCCTTGCTGTAAAACTCCTTTTGGGACATGCCTATGAGGAGCCTATAGTAACCCAACAGAAAAGGGTTTGTTTCCAGTATATAGGGAACCGGAAACAACACCTCTCCCCGCAAACCAAAGGAAGCCACTTGTTTCAGACGTCCGGGCTCGACATACATGGAAAGCTGCCGGTCAAGGCGAGCGATGTCCAGCGTTTTGATGGTGTCTTTCAGGGCCTTATGCAGGTAAAGCTCCCTGATCTCCTGGAGCCTGAAATAGAAGGAAATCTGGAGATTCGGCTCCACCACAGGGAGTGCTCGTTGCTTATCGGAACGCCTCGCGGTCATTGCCACTTCAGTCGCCTTCTGGCGAGCGATGCATACGCCTCTTTCAGCTCGATTCCAGTGAACTTTCGGCCCAGCCTTAAGCAGACCTCTCCCACCGTTCCTGAGCCGAAGAAGGGATCGAGGACACGATCGCCGGGGTTTGAACCGGCGAGTACGCAGGGCTCGACCAATTCCGGCGGGAACGTGGCAAAATGGGCGCCGGGGTATCCGATCGTATTAATTGCCCAGACCGAACGCCGATTTCGCCGTCCACCGTGTGAATTTGCCTGCTCTCTCACAGCTTCGTAGTTATACAGATACTTCTCGGATTTTGAGAACATGAACACATACTCATGCGCCCGGGTCGGTCTATCCTTTACGGATTCCGGCTGACAGTTCGGTTTGTACCAGATTATGTCCGAACGTAAATACCACCCTGCTTCCTGGAGGGCAAAAGCGATTCGCCAGGGAACGCCGATAAGATCCTTTGGCTTCAATCCCTCTGGTGTGGGCGGCCGATACCTCATGCTACGGGCAGGGTTTTTCTTGTCTTCCGCCCGCCAGGTCCGGTTTCCGCTTGTGTAGGAGTCTCCAATGTTCAGCCAAAACGTCCCGTCTTCAGTGAGGACTCTTCTCGTCTCTTCAAAGACCTTTGTGAGATGATCAATATAATCGTTCAGATGGAATTCCGAACCAATCTGGTTGGGTATGCCGTAGTCCCTCAGTCCCCAGTAGGGTGGGCTCGTCACACAACATCGGAAAGTATTAGACGGAAAGCCGGTCAAAACGGAAAGGGCGTCGCCGACGATGATCTCACAACCGGGCGGGCGGGGATCAAAAATCAGTCTCTGGTAGGCCTCCGTAAGGTCTCTGCCCATTCGTTCCTCGATGCGGGGTTATCATCAATATTTGAGTAAGCTTACAGGTTGAGGATTCTAGTATCAAGTCTGATTGAATAAAGGAGGCATGCACAAAGGGGCCGACCGTTAGTGCAGGCTGGAGAGAATAGACTTTACCCCATTTCCAACCTTGACTCACGGCCATCAGGACCGTTTGTAGAGCGGTCCGGAAAACCCGATACCTCGCGATGCGCTTACTGCGAGCTCCCATCTATGTCGGATCCGATATGCCGTGACCCGCCCAACCGAAATCGGAAGCCCGTTTCGCTTAGCCGATGCGCTCCCACACCAGCACGGCCGACCATTCCTGGTCCCCGATCCGCAGGGAACCGGTGGACAACGTCAAACGATTCCCGGAAAAATCGTAAAAACGAACCTGGTCCTGACCCACCCAGTTGGGAAACAGGCTCACCTCCACGTGGTGAGTGACGGTCTTGCTCTCCTCGCTTATGGAGTACGTCCCATAGTAGGAAACAAAGCCCTCGAACGCGGCCTTGATCTCTTCGGGAGCGCCCAGCCACTGGTTGTCGTCGGCGAATTTTGGGACCGACGGATTCGCCAACTGAGCCGACATGTATCCGCATTCGTGGTATACGATCAGGCCTTGGGGGTCCTCTCCCAACAGATGGGCGGTCTCCCCCTGTCGCCCGTGCATGATGAAGGATACCAGTTTCCACGCCCCGATAAATGGTGTTGCCTTGTCCATGTCCGCTCCTTCCATATAAACCTCCGTTTCAGTGCCCGAGAACGAAAGGGCGGGTCTGTACTAATCTCCGGGCTCATGCCTTTCACCGTTTACCAACAGATGGATGGCTTCTCCGTCTGTGGCCAAAGCAGCCTCAAAAAAGGTCTCCGCCAGTGTTGGATGGGCAAAGACGGTCTTTTTGATGCCTTCCAAATCAATCCCGTTTTGCATCGCCATGGTTGCCAGTGAGATGAGCTCGGTAGCCTGCGGTCCCATGATGTGAACGCCCAGAATTTCCCTGGTTTTCGAATCTGAGACCATCAGAACGAGGCCTTGATCCACGCCCATGGTGCCGGCGCGCCCGTTGCCCACAAAATGAAACTCCCCGACCCTCACGGACCGACCTGCCTTCAGGGCTTGTTCCTCTGTCAGGCCCACTGTAGCGACCTCCGGATCACCGTAGATGCAGTTCGGCACGAAAAGAGATTCGTGAGAATCCTTGTTGCCAAGGATATGGTCCACCGCCACCAAGGCGTGCGAAATGGCCTTGTGCGCATAATAAGGGGGACCGGCCGCGTCGCCGATCACATAAATACCCTCAACGGCCGTCTCCAAAGCCGCGTCATGTTCCACCACCCTGTCCACTGGAGACAAGCCCGCCGAAGCCAGACCCAATCCTTCATATCGAGGATGCCTATGCCCGGTGAGGAGGACTTTATCGACCTGAACTTCATGACGGCCCTTCTCCCCTTCCAGAGTCAATGTTACTCCAACGTCAGGCGATTCATGTGCTTCCAACACTGTGGTCCGTGTCAGGACCCCTATCTTGCGGTCCAGTAAGGCTTTCTTATAACGGTCCGCCAGTTCCGGATGCAGACGAGGCAACACCCGTTTGTCTTTTTCTATGAGCACGACACTGACGCCCAGGTTGCGGTATATGGAGGCGAATTCCACGCCCCTGTTTCCTGCACCCACTACGGCCAAACGTCGGGGGATCGATTTGAGGGACAGGGCGTCATCCGTGGAACAGATGTTTTGTCCGTCAACTTGAAGTCCGGCGCCGTAGTCCTCCACGGCGCCTGTGGCCAGTACGATCTTTGAGGCGCCGATCTCTTTTGTGCTTCCGTCCGTCGCCTCCACTTTCAGCGTCTTGGGACCGTTGAAAGACGCCTTACCGAGCATGGTGGCGACGCCGTTTCCCGAGAGAACATTTCGAACCCACTGACGTGATCCCTCCACCACCAACCCTTTGCGTTCGGCGATGCGCTGAACGCTTATTTTCATGTCACCCTTCAAGAAACGGCACGTGCGCACGGCCGTAATCATACCCGTGTCTTGCAGAAGGCTTTTTGTCGGCACGCAGCCCCGATTGAGGCAGGTTCCACCGAGGGAGCCTTTCTCTACAAGGACTGTCTTCAATCCTTTTTGAGCCCCGCGGATGGCCGCCGTGTATCCGCCCGGACCTCCTCCGACCACCAGCAAGTCGCACTCGTTCTCTGCCATATTTATGGACTCCTCAAATGCCGGTTTATCCCGGCATATGCTTACTTCACCCCACACTCCAGACCGGTAGCGGGGACAAAAGGCATCAGACATAACTCCCGGATACTATCTTCAAGATCATTTGAGGATTCGCCGGAAGAGCTCCGGTTGCTCGATAACCCGTTTCAATCTTCCCAGGAAACCGGCGGCGGGAACACCGTCGATTACTCTGTGATCGTGGGTCAGGCAAAGATGCGTCATGGTTCGGATGGCCAGCTCATTCCGATAGACGGCAGGCTTGGGGGCTATTTTACCGATACCGATGATGGCGTTTTGCGGGGGGTTGATGATGGGTGTCATAAAATCCACATCCACATTGCCCCCACTACTGAGCGTAAAAGTCCCGCCTTGATATTGATCCGGCTGCAGTTCGTTGCGCCGCGCTTTTTCAGCCAGCCTTTTGATCTCCCGGCTGACGGCAACGAGGCTTTTTTGATCTGCATTTCGCACCACCGGCACCACCAGTCCGTTTTCAAGGGCCACGGCCACACCGATATGATATTCTCCCCAGCAAATGATCTCGTCCTGTATAATAGTCGAGTTCATAACGGGAAACTCTTTGAGAACGGAAGCAAGCAGCTTGACGAGCAGATCAACAAAGGTAATCCGTTCCCCGGGACGGTCCAACATGAACTCCTTCCTGAATTGAGCGACTTCCGTCATGTCGACCTCCGTAACAACGGTCAACTGGGCGCCTGTCTGAAGGCTCGAGACGAGGTTGTCGGCTATGGTCCGGCGCATTCCGATAAAAGGGATCCTGTCAAGAACGACCCGGTCACCCAAATCCGCGGCGGCCTGGGGTACGGCGCGCCCTTCCTCCATACGTTCCTCAAAAGATAATCGGATGCCCCACTCTTCCTCGGGCTCGTCAAAAAAGCCGCCCGCTTCGGATCTTGGTTCCTCCTTCAGGGTCTTTCCATACGCTTCAAATTCCTCCCTGCTGTCGGACACAACACCCAGGGTCTCCCCGATCTTCACCTTGTCCTTAACCTTCTTCAGTGCGAACACCATTCCGGACGCCGGTGTCTCAATTTCATAGGTTACCTTGGCCGTTTCGATGACAACAACCGGCTCCCCCTTTTCGAGGGATTCCCCATCTCCCTTCAGCCACTTCACCACCGTAATATCGGATTGGGTCATTCCCAGCTTCGGCACTAAAATCGGTGTAACCATTTCCCAAATATTCCTCTCCAAGTTATGTTTACGTGCGAACCAAGTCGCGGTCCCGCCTCTTCAAAAAGGGCCGCAAGCGGGGTCTGTGGCTCCCTGTTCGGGTTCAATTAAACATGGCCCCGCCATCCACGTTGATGGCCTGGCCTGTAATCTCCCTGGCTTCTTCGGATGCCAAGAAAACCACGGTGTTCCCGATATCCTCGGCCGTTTGAGGCCTTCTCATGGGGATCATGTTCTCGACGACCGCGTTGAAGACATCGTCCGGGCTCATGCCCTTAAACGGGGGATAGGATTGGGACAGCACCTTAGCGCCCGTGTCCCACATGGGCGTCCTGATGACCCCGGGGCAGATCGTGTTCACATTCACGTTAAAAGGAGCCAGTTGAAGGGCAATGGCCTGTGTCAGAACAATCACACCGGCCTTGGTGGCCGAATAGTGAGGGATCCAATCGATTCCTTTACGGCCTGCGACGGATGAAATATTGATGATTTTCCCTTTCTTCTTTTGCTTGAAATGCGGGGCGACCGCCCGATTACATAGAAAGACACCTTTGAGGTTCACGTCAACAGTCAGATCCCATTCCTCTTCGGAGATATTTTCCAGGATGGGCGGCTCCTCCGACTCACCCCGGAAGACAAATCCCCCGACACCGGCCCCGCATACCAGAATGTCGATTCGGCCCATCTCACTGAGGGTTTGCTTGACGAGCTTTTCACACTGTTCAGGGACGCTCACATCGGTGCGGATGGACATGGACTTTCGGCCCATGTCCTTCACCTTGAGGGTTACCCTCTCCGCCAGATCTTGCTTGAGGTCACTCACAACAACATGAGCGCCTTCTCTGGCCAGACAAAGACAGATGCCCTCTCCCAAGCCGCCCCCGCCACCAGTCACGATGGCCACTTGATCCTGCAGTCGCATCTTCACCCTCCTCACTTGCGATTAGTAAAGCGCCGGTCGATGGGTTGAGCCGGGGCCCAAAACCTTCATTGCCCGCTTGGGCCCCGGTTTCTTTTGGACAAGGACTAGAGGGTGCGCTTCACGGCGCGCATGATGGAGTCCTTGTTGGGCAAGTAAAGGTCTTCCAAGACGGGGCTCCCGGGAATGGGCACCATGGGCGCGGCGACCCTCTGCACCGGAGCCTTGAGCAACGAGAAATAATCCCCGCACGCATGCGCCGCTATTTCGGCGCCCAAGCCGCCCCTTATCCTTCCCTCCTCGACAGTGACTAAACGTCCTGTTTTCTCTACCGATTCGAAAATGGTATCCCTGTCCAAAGGGACTATGGTCCGGGGATCGATGATCTCAATATCAATCCCCTCCTTCGCCAACTCCTGGGCTGCATTCAATGCTTCGTAAACCATAAACCCAAAAGCCACCACAGTTACATCTTTACCCGGCTTCCGAACAACGGCCTCGCCGAAGGGGATGGTGTACTCCCCGTCAGGCACCTCGCCTTGGACGCCTCCCAGCACCAGTTTCTTGTGCTCAAAGAACACCACCGGATCATCACTTCGAATGGCCGATTTCATGAGTCCTTTTGCATCATACGGCGTGGAGGGCTCCACCAGAATGAGGCCGGGAGCTTGAATAAGCTGCGATTCGAGGCACTGGGAATGACCGTAAGCCATGCGGAAGCCCGCGCCCACGGCGGTTCGAATGGTGATGGGAACGCTATATTGGTTTCCCGTAACATAGCGCCACTGGCCGATATGGTTGCAGATCTGATCCATGGCCAGCATGGCGAAATCGCAAAACATGAGTTCCAGGATGGGGCGCTGACCGTTCAGGGCGGCCCCCATGGCAACACCGGTAATGGCGTTTTCAGCAATGGGGGTGTTCAGGACCCTGTCCTCTCCGAACTCCTTGACCAATCCGGCGGTTTGTCCAAAAGCGCCGATACGAACATCCTCCCCAAGCACGAAGACACTCGGGTCCCGACGCATTTCCTCAGCCATGGCCTCATTGAGGGCCTGCAAAAAACTGATCGTCCGGGCCATTATATCACCCCCTTCTGAGCATATACGTCTTCGAACAGATCATCCACTGTCGGATCCGGTGCTGCGAACGCCGCGTCAACAGCTCCGTCCACTTCCGCCTGCACCTTCTGTCTGAGCTTTTCGTCGGCATCGGGCGTAAGGGCTTTCCTTTCCAGCAGTTTGGCCTTGCACAGGTCAATCGGATCCCTCTTTCCCCATTTTTCCAGATCCTCTGGTTTTACATAACCTCCGGGGTCTCCCGAAAAGTGGAGCGCCATGCGAAAGGTCTTATATTCCAAAAGATAAGGGCCGTTGCCGGTGCGGGCATGTGCTATGGCCTTTTCCGTTGCCTCGTACGTCGCCTCGATATCCTGGCCGTCGACAATCTCGAAAGGGATGTCATAACCTGCAGCCCTTGGGGCCACGTCGTCGGTAGGATAATGATCGCACATATAGGATAATTCGCAAAACTGGTTTGTGCACACGGCAAACACCACCGGAAGTTTCCATAGGGAGGCCATACACATGGATGGGCCCGCTTCGCCCTGGTTGCAGGTCCCCTCACCGACGAAGTAGAGGGTCACCTGGTCCCATTTCTTCATTTTGGCCGCAAGCGCCGCTCCTACAGCGTGGGAGAAATCTGATCCAAGACTGGAGACCAGACCCGGGATGTTCACTTTTCGGTCACAAAGGTGCAAAGTCCCTTTCCCCTTACAAGTTCCTGTCCTCTTTCCCAAGTATTCCAGCCAGATATCCTTTGCGCTCATTCCTTTTCCAATGTATTCACCCACACCTCGATGCGTCCCAAACAGGATGTCATCTTGTTTCAGTGGTCCTGTCACCCCAACAGCCACTGCCTCCTGCCCGGTTCCGAAATGAGACATCAATTGGATTTTGCCCTCCTGCAACAGGCTCCCGTGCTTTTCTTCCATGGCGCGGACCAACAGCATCTTACGATACAATCCCAAAAGCTTTTCGTTTCCCAAAGACATAATGATATCCTTCCTTTCTAAACCAAGCCCTAGGGTGTGATCTCAATTAACTCGAACAGGACCCCACCAACCTCATCTGATTGCATGTACGCCGCACGGACGTGCCCCATGCCTTCAACGTCGGTTTCAGCGTTCATCAAGACGCCGATTCCGTTTTCCTTTAGGTAGTTCAGCCATTCATCATAGTTGTCTACAATAAAGCCTAAGTGCTGCAAGCCCTCTCCGCTTTCATCCAAGAACCACTTGTGAGGGGCGTCCCCTTCGATGGGCTGAATAAGTTCAAGGATGAGTGATCCCCATTCACACATGCCAATATTCAACCGAATTGGGGTGGGTTCGCCCTTGACCCAGTGCCGGGCAGGGGCGAATTCTACTTTCTGGAAGGGACCGAGCCCGAAGACCCGGGAGTAATAATCGATCGCCTCGTTCAGATCTCTAACCACAACACCGACTTGGGCGGGAGGCGGCAGAACCATCTGTTTTCTTTTCTCATCCATAATGTACCCTCCATTTGAAAAAGGGGTTTTCAAGTTCGTCCTATTTCCTGTTTACCTCGAATCCTTTGCGCCGTTTCTGTCAAATCTTGTTTAGCGCTTTCAGGACTTTTGCGGGTATGATAGGGAAATCGTCGATCCACACGCCCAGAGCGTTGTAAACGGCGGGTCCTAACAGTGCCGGCACAACAGTGGCAATGTCTTCTCCGATACCGACCACTCCGTACGGACCATACCCCATTTTCGTCTCAACCAATTTGGTTTCGATGGGTCCGACATCTTTCATGGTACAGAATTTATAATCCAGAAGATTGCCGTTGAGCATTACGCCCGTAACCGGATCATGAACCACCTCCTCGAACAGACCTCTCCCGACACCCATGTAGGCGCCTCCGTATTGCTGTCCTTCGCATGCCTCCCAGTTGATGACTTTGCCGACATCATTGACGTTGACCACTTTTGTGACCAGGATTTCCCCGGTCTCCGTATCCACCTCTACCTCCATAAAATGCGCCTGTCTGCAGAATCGAGGGCGATAGTTTGCGTAAGCGCCCTGTTGCACCTGCCAGCCGTGCGCAAAAAGAGGCGCCGAAAAATTGCTTCTTTGGGCGCCTTTCCCCATTTCCGGCGTATGGCACAAGGGACCCTCGGCCCCCATCGGCTGAACAAAATCGGCCAATGACATCCTTTGAGAAGGGTCGGCTTTCACACAGATAACACTGTCCAGGATGTCCAGTTCATCGGGCTTCAGCCCGGGAAAAGCCGCCGGGTAACCGCCTCGCTGCGTCACCCCGCTCGGGCTTGTCGCCTCCTCCAGAATCATCTGTTTCAAGAGCCTGGCGGCGTTCCTGACGGCAAATCCGTTGACAGACATATTAGTGGAAGAGTCGGGCGTCATCGTGAAAAACCCCGGGTCTGAATGAGGTCTGTAAAAAACGTCCTCCATGCGCATCCCCAGCTCGTCCGCGGCGATCTGGCAGTAAGAGGTCTCTGCATTAACACCGTTGTCACAACGCATCCCCAAAATCCTCGCCGTACCATCGCTGCGTTCGATACGGATGGCCATTTCGCTAGAGCCTGCTGAATCTTCCCACTCATGCGTCCATGTGAATCCAAGACCATGCATTCGTCCGTTCTCGAGTCTCCTCGTTCCAGGCGGGCGCCATTTATTATCCCAGTCTATCGCGGCCTTCCCTTTCTCAACACACTCCCTAAGGCTGTCTCTGACCTCGAAACCTCTTTCCGCCTTGCGATCGTTCAACCACTCCGTATCATGGCCATCAGCCCCGTCGTTCTTAAGCGCCACCTCGATGGGATCCAAACCCAAAGCATCGGCAATGTGGTCGAAAACCAGCGTAAGGCTGTGACAGTTGGGATTCTGTTCACACCTGGTTGGCACGTTTGGCCCCTTGTTTATCTGTACGGCAATCACCTTCCCATACACATTGGGTATGCGGGTATTTTCGATGAAGTGCTTGGCAACGCCAAAAACGGGAAACAGGAGGTTCGAAAGAACGGCGCGCACCTTGACGGCCGTTATCGTACCATCCTTTTTCGCGCCCACTTTGAAGAAGTAAACGCCTTCATCCATTTCCCCTCCATAGAAATCCTCTCTTCTGCTAAAAACCCACTTCACAGGCCTTCCCGTCCTCTTAGCCAGCACGGCGGCACAATAATGCCCCCCCATGTTCCATGGCGCCTGACTCCAACCGCCGAAGCTCGCCCCCTGATACGGACAGTGCATCTGTATCCTGTTCATGGGTATGCCGCCGAACCAACTCGACACCACGCGTTTACTTATTTGAGGACGCTGCTGCTTGACCCAGACCTCCGGATACTCTCCATTCCATCTGAAAACGCCGCAAGGGCGTTCCGGCCCGATCCAGGTGTGAAGGCGTCGTATAGACTTGAATTCAATGATTCTGTCCGCTTCGGCAAAACCCTTTTCCAGGTCCCCGAGTTCTTCCACATCCAGCATGCCCTGGTTGTAGTAATTTCCATCAGGAAACGATTCCGGGTTCGCAAGGGGGGCGTCAGGCCTCAAAGCTTCCTCCGGGTCGAGGACAAAGGGACGTATCTCCCATTCGACCTTTATCATCCGTATGGCCTCTTCAGCGATGGCCTCACTATCGGCAAGTACTGCAGCGCCCACTTCTTCCCCCTCGAAATGGGCCACTTTGGGCAGAACCGGAAGGGATGAAGGGGCGTGGCCGCCCAGATCGGCTTCAGAGGGTAACTCCGGATCATCGTACCGCAGCACGGCTCTAACCCCGGGGAGAGCCTCTGTGCGGCTTGTGTCCATACGCTTGATTTCCGCGTGGGGATAGGGGGACTGAAGAAATCTCAGATAGAGCATGCCCGGCTGCTGGATATCCATGGTATAGACTGCTTTTCCGCCGGCTTTCTCATACCCGTCAAGTCGACGTACACCTCTTTTCCCGATATGGGTGAATTCTTCAAGAGGATATTTGTCCGACCTCAAGTTATCCATCAATTCGGATATCTTTCGCTTTTCCTCACCAAGCATGGCCATTCGCTCCCATTTCCGTTCGCCTTAACAGGCTGTTGAAAAACGCGATCTGCGGCGTTGAGCCTCATCCCTCGTCACTGCGACGTACTCTATGTACGCCTCATTCCTCGGAATTTGCGCGCCTTGCATCTCATCGTTTTTCAACGGCCTGTGACAACCCGGCTTTTTCAACGGGCTGTTAAGCCTGCCATCGACATCTAACCCGCCTCGGAATGTCCGGCACGGCTCCCTCCCAATACTTCCGATCGCCGATCTCAGCCGCCAAGGTCTTTTCGGGCCGCTTCGCCCAAAGCATTGGCGCCTATAAGGGCCCCCAGAATCAATTCAGGATCGATCTCGAAATAGGAATTGTGGGTGGTGAGGCCCTCCATACAGGCGACTTCAGCCGCCTTCACGAGGTTCCCGGCAGAGGTATCCGTTACGCCAAGCTGCCTCAACGTCACCGGGAGTCCCACGGCATTGCAGAAACCAATCACCTTGGCTATTTCTTCTTTCGGATAGTTTTCCATGACAAGCTGAGAAATGGTTCCGAAAGCGACCAATTCTCCATGCAAAGCCTTCCGGGTCCCTTCCAGGGCCCCCAACCCTTCGTGGATTCCATGGGCTGCAGCCAGGCCGGAACTCTCGAAACCCAATCCGCTCAGAAAGATATTTGTTTCTATCACCATTTCAACCGCCGGCGTCACTGTGTTCCGATCAACGGCCAATTTGGCGGATACACCGTATTCCATGAGGTTCTCATAGCACAGCTTTGCGAGGGTCAACGCAGCAGACGTCGATACGCCGCCGGGAAGATTCTTAGCACTCGACTTGGTACAGGTGTAGGCCTCGAACCAGGTGGCAAGCGCGTCGCCCATGCCTGCCACGAAATATCGGGTCGGCGCATTCGCAATGATTTTTGAGTCCACCAGAACCACATCCGGGTTTCGCCGGAGGATCAGAAAACGGTCAAGTGTATGATGGTCCGTGTATTGAACCGACAACGCACTGCAGGGTGCGTCATTTGAGGCGACGGTGGGAATGATAACAAGGCGAGAATCGAGAGCATGGGAAACGGCTTTGGCAGTATCGATGGCCCTGCCGCCGCCCACTCCAATGATCGCTTCCGCGCCGAAACTCCTTGCCTTTTCTGAGAGCTCCGCAGCGCTCGACCGGGTGCATTCGCCTGAGAATAGCTCAAAACGGCAATCCAAGGAGTTTTTCCTGAAGTTCTCAGTGATCCGATCAGTGACAATGGACAAGGCTGTGGGCCCGCCGATGAAGAAGAACCTGGATCCCAGTTGGGAGACATAGGTCGCCACATCCGCCGTGACCCCGGGACCTTGTACATAACGATTCGGGGCAATCATAATCCTGACCATATGCATGATCCTCCTAAATGAAGAGCGATTTATTCGCCCAAATAGGCCCGCTTGACCACCTCGCTGTTCTTCAACTGTTCGATATCCCCCTCCAGGATGACTTTCCCGACTTCGAGCACATAGCCTTTGCCCCTCCAGGATGACTTTCCCGACTTCGAGCACATACCCTTTGTGGGCCACTTGAAGCGCCAGGAAGACATTTTGTTCCACCAGTAGCACACTCACTCCTCCGCGATTGATATTTCGAATCACGGAAACCATCTCGAGCACCAACAAGGGGGCGAGCCCAAGAGTGGGTTCATCCATCAGAAGCAGCCTGGGTTTCGCCATGAGCCCTCGGGCGATGGCCAACATCATCTGCTCTCCCCCGCTCAGGCTTCCGGCCTTTTGCTTTCGTCGTTCCCCCAATATGGGAAAGTGCGCAAAAACGCCCTCCAGGTCTTGCTTGATGCCCTCCTCGTCTTTGCGCAGGCTGGCGCCGAGCTTAAGGTTTTCGAACACATTGAGGTACGGGAAAAGCCTTCTCCCTTCCGGAATATGAACGAGACCGCGGCTCACAATTTCGGTAGTTCCCATTCCCAGAAGGTCTTTGTCGTCAAAGTATACCTCCCCTGAGGTCGCAGGCCATAGTCCGGACAAGACCTTCAACACAGTACTTTTTCCTGCTCCATTTGCACCAATGATCGTAACGACGGACCCCTTGGGCACTTCGAGGGAGACGTCTACCAAGGCCATGGCCTTCCCGTAGTACACGCTCAGACCTTTCACCCTAAGCAGCATCTTCTCTCCCGAAATAGGCTTTCATCACCTCCTGATTTTCTCTGACTTCCTCCATCGACCCTTCCGCGATCTTGTTCCCAAAATTGATGACGACGACCCTGTCGCACAGGGTCATGACTCTCATGTTATGCTCAACGAGCAGGATCGTGACTCCTTGAGACCTGATCTTTTTGATGACGGACATGGCGTAATTGACCTCTTCGAGGTTCATTCCGGCGATGGGCTCGTCGAGGAGCAGAAGTTTTGGCTTAATGGCCAGCGCCCTGGCCATGGTCAGCAGTTTCTGATACCCGTGAGGCAAATTCCGGCCGAGCACATCCTTAACCTTTTCAAGCCCGACGAGGTGCAGAATCTCCTCTGCCTGCTCCAGGATATATCGTTCCTTCCGGCGGTAGGAAGGGGTCTTGAATAAGGCCTCCCAAAAACCGGATTTCGGGTGGAGATTAAAGGACGTCACAATATTCTCGAAAACGGTAAAACCGGGAAAAAGGTAGGCGAGTTGGAAAGTGCGACCGATGCCCATCTTTGCGACCAAGTGGGGTTTCTTACCGGAAATATCCTTGCCCCTGAATAGGATTCTTCCAGCCGAAGGAGTAAGAAAACCGGTGATCAGGTTAAAGACCGTTGTCTTGCCCGCACCGTTGGGGCCGATCAAGCCTACGATTTCCCCTTCCCGGATAGACATTGTAAGATCGAGTACCGCAGTGAGGCCTCCAAAGTTTTTGGTCAATCCTTCCGTCTCAAGAAACATCTACGGGCCTCTTTCTATCTCTAAGTTGCACAAACTTCGTCTTTAACACATCGAGCAAGCCGGCGATTCCCTGAGGCACGAAGAAAGCCACAAGGAGCATGATCCCTCCAAAAATAAACGGGGCAAAGGCCTTCAGCCAGCGGAAGATCTCGGGGACGATCACCAGGACCCATGTTCCGATGATGGGCCCGGCAAAGCTCCCCGATCCGCCCACAAGGACATAGATCAGAAGATTGACGCTGGCGAGGAAACCGAAGCTGCTCCTGGTGAGCACCATATTATAGTGGGCATATCCGGCGCCGGCGATACCTGCGAAAAAACACCCCACCGCAAGGGCGAGGACTCGGAGTCCGGCCTCATTGATGCCCACACTCGAGGCCACCAGATAGGATTGCGAAATGGCCTTCCAACTCATTCCAATTCTGGAGTTTTCCAGGCTGTGGAGAACCAGGAGGCTGAAGATCGTCAATAGGAGGAAGAAATAGTAGTAGGGAACTTTGGAACCGAGAAAATTGATGACGGCCAGGCCGGGAATGGGAATGGAAGGCAGGGGAGGAATGCCGATGAGACCGATGTCCCCACCCGTATATTTCTGGAACACCCCCATAAGAGCGACGATGGCCAAGCCCACGAAAAGACTCACCATAGAGAAATAGATGGCCCGCACCCTGCTCAGGGGGTAGCCGACCAAAACCCCTACAACCATCGCCGAGATACCCCCCAAGGGCATGGAGAGCCAGGGCGTCCAGCCGAATTCCTTGGCAAATACACTCGAAACGTAGGCCCCGAGCCCCATGAAAGCGGCGTGGGCGATGGAGATCTGCCCGGAAATCAGTATGGTGCGCAAGCTGCATGCGGCAATCGTGTAAATTAACGTGATGATAAAGGTGTGCAGGTAATAGAACGACTCCACCAGTAAGGGCGCCAGGAACAGGAGAATGAGGAATCCCGCAAAGCCGGCGGTTTTCATCCAATGCCCTTCTCGCCTTTTAACGCGTTCTCGGCTAACCATCGTTATACTTCACGTCCGAACAGTCCCTGAGGTCTGATGAGCAAGATGACAATGATGATACAGAGTCCTGTCAAATCCGTCGCACTCCCGCTGATAAACAATGGCAGAATGGCATCAACCGCTCCCAGAATCAGTCCTCCGACGAGGACACCGCCGATGCTTCCTATTCCTCCCAAGATGACGATCTCGATGGCTTTTATCAGCATCTGGTCCCCCATAAAGGGACTTAGGCTGAGGATGGCGCCCATGAGGCTTCCTGCCACAGCGGCCAGGGCGCAGCCAATGGCTGTGGTCACTCCGAAAATGCGGTGAATCTTGATCCCCTGGAGAGCCGCCCCCTCCATATCCTGAGAAATAGCCAGCATCTGAAGTCCGGTTTTCGTCTTGCGTATAAACAGGATGACCCCAAGCAGCAGTGCTGAACCAATGGCAAAGGTAGCCAACCGGTCTCCGCTGATGGATACGCCGCCGAACCTGAGGATTTCCGGGACAAACGATGGAATTCGCCGGATGTAGCTACCCACCGTCACATTGATGAGAGCCTCCAGAATGATGATCAACGCCAGGGTGATCACCACAATTCGGTTCATGTCGTTCAGAAAGGGGCGGAAGAAAACCCTCTCGAGAAAGAACCCGAAAAGCCCCATGATGATCATCGAGACCAGGAGGGATGCCCACTGGTTGAAGCCTACGACCACGGCAAGCTGATAGCAGATGTAACCGCCCACCATGTAGATGGAGGCATGGGTAAAGTTCAGAATTCCCAGGACGGTCAAGAGGAGTGCAAAACCCAGCGC
>JACQYL010000099.1 GCA_016208165.1 Deltaproteobacteria bacterium | reverse complement strand
GCCATATACGAAGAAGCCGCAAGACCTTTCGAGTGGAAATTCACGCGAGAGGACTTGCGGAAAATGCTATCCAAATTTGATGAGTGCCAAAAATTGGCGGCTTAACAATACGTCACCGAATTTTCGCCCCAGAGCACTAAGGAGGGGAATCGCAGGGTACCGATTCCCCTTTTTCTATTGGGTATGCGGAAAAATCCCGATCAATCCTGACTTCTCCGTGACGCATCGGCCACTTTCAACTGCTCCAGGAATTCGACCACCTGCTCGCTTTGGTAGGGCGTCTTTTCGACACGGTAGACATAGGCGCCGCTTCTCTTTTTGCGGCTTCTGCGCAACGAGAACCATTCTCCATGTTCAAAGCTTCTGTGAAGGAGGTAGGCGGCCGTGGCTTCCGGAGCCCCGCCACACATTCTTCCATCGCCTGAAATCGCTGATCCTTGCCGTTTCAAGGTTATCCGCACCCAGTCCGCCACGGTCACGGCGCTCCCCATGCCGATCGATTTGATTACATTAAGCGCCCTGCACGCCGCGAGCAGCATGAGCACACGAGGTCGCGTATATTCCCCGTCCTCGTAAGCCACGGCAGACGAGCGGCATACTTCGAATTCATCGGATATGCGGCCGTCTTTCAACAGACGACCGTACAAATCCGTTCCCGGCGGCGGGTAAAAAACCGAAGGTCCCAGCATCACCGGCTGTTCGGACAGAAACCCAACCATGTCCAGATCCTCCGAGAAACGGTGACCCGGATAACCCAGAATGAAATACACGCCGGCGTCCAATCCGCTTTGACGCGCCACGCCGATCAGATGTTGAAGCCGGCTCCAGTCCGAAGGTCTGCCGTCCTCGCAAGGTTCAGCAGATCGAACGCGGCTGTTTCCGACCGACACATCCAATCGTTCGAATCCCGCTCGAGCCATGAGGGGAATGTCTTCGGGCTCAAGATCGAAATAAGCCAGACCGTTCATGCAGCTCAGCAGCACCTTGCGCTCACCGAACTTCGTCGTCACGCCCTCGAGCAGGGCCCTGAACCGTTCCGCATCGAGACTGATGTTGTCGTCTTCGAAATCAAACGCCGTAATCCCGCACGATGCTCTGAGATCGAGCATCTCGTCCAGTATGGAGTCAACGGTGCGGGATCTGAACCGCCTTCCCATCAGGTTTCGTGTCGAGCAAAACTCGCAGTTCTTGGGACATCCCCGGCTCGTATGCATCATCGCCAAGCGGTGGTTCTTGATCCGGTACCCGTCCCGGTCCAGAAGGCTCCGAATCCGGGTCGCAATGGCTTCCGGGCGACACGATTCGCCGGTCACACACCCGGAAACCGACTCGCCTTTTCTCAGACGCTCCACAATGCCGGAGATGACCGATTCCCCCTCGCCGCGCACCACAACGTCCACGCCGCTCCTTGCGAGCGTATCTTCCGGGAAAGCGGTGGCGTGATGCCCGCCCACATCCGTTCGTCCTCGAGTCCGAACCTTCTGTACGCCCCCCACAGCCTGAACGGGGACCGGTCTCCAGGAACGGAATAACTCGCAGCCTCCCGAAGCACGGCGGGCGCCGGGACGGTTCTTTGGCCTCCCCGGCCGCGGCTGTCCAAAAGAGCCGCCGAAATACCGGAGCGAAGGAGCACCGACGCGAGGCTCATCAGTCCCATGGGTTCGGCCCGGACCCTGGTATCGTAAAAGTCCTCGATGGGAGGCTGAATCAGAAGCAGGTCAGTCATGAAAGGAGGGCCATAACGCCCGTGTTATCGAACTCAGGATAAAGATTGCTGCGAAAGAGTTTCGGGGCGCGGTTGCAACACCGGTATCGTTTCCTTTGAATACAACGGCAGGTCAGGGCTTTCTCCGCTCGATGAAAGCATAAGCACTGTGATTGTGTATGCTCTCGAAGTTCTCGGTTTCCACGGTGAACCAGGTGATATTCTCGTCGCTCTCGAGTCTTAACGCAACTTCCCTCACCACGTCTTCCACAAACATGGGGTTCTCGTACGCCCGCTCGGTGACATATTTCTCGTCCGCACGCTTCAGAATGGAATAGACTTCACTCGACGCGCACTCCTCCACCATCTTGATGATGTCTTCGATCCAGATAAACCTCTTGAAGCGCAGCTCCAGCGAGACCTGGCCCCTCTGGTTGTGAGCCCCGTGTTTGCTGATCTCCTTGGAGCAGGGACACAGGGTGTTGATGGGGATCTTAAGACCGACAACCAGGTCCATCCCGTGATTGAGAGTCCCTTTGAACGTGCAGATATACTCCATCAGGCCGCTGGTCTTGGAAACCGGCGCTTCTTTTTCGATAAAATACGGGAAGGAGACCTCCATATGAGCGGAGGCGGCTTTCAGACGCTTTTTCATTTCTTCCAGAATGCGAGGCAGATTCTCGATGCTGATCTGATGCCGATATTCGCTGAGAATCTCCACAAAGCGACTCATGTGAGTCCCCTTGTAGCTCTTGGGAAGATTCACATACATGTTTATGGAGCCAACCGTTCTTTGTTTTTCTTTGACCTTATCTTTTACCGTAATGGGATATCGGATATCTTTGACGCCAACCTTGTCAATGGCGAGGTTGCGGTAGTCCTTCTGGTTCTGAACATCGATCATGTCTTTGTTCCACCCGACGTTAAGGTAGTCAAGGCCGTCATGAAAAATAACGAACCGCAACGTTTCCGGCGTATCTGAACCGCCAGCGTCTCCTTATAGCACAATCCCACCGGAGAAACCAACGTTTCTGGCAATGATTCACGCTGAAAAACGTCTGAAAAGGTGGGAATTCTCGGAGGGGCGGGTCTAAAACCGACCTTAATCGGTTGAAGAAGCGTCCGTATAGGCTTCAGGAATTCCAACGTGCTTTAAACCCTCGACCGAATCGCCCGGCTATCGCCCGTCGCGGACCGGTTGCACGGGAAGCGAGATTTCAGCCCGGTTTCCTCCCTCGTTCCACCGCGTGAGATGAACGTCTCCGCCGTGAGACGCGAGGATTTTCTTGGCCATAGGTATTCCGAGGCCGGCGCCAAAGGTCCTGGACATCATGATCGGATCCATCAATTCGTTCAGCGCCTCTTCCGGGAAAGGCTTCCCCGAATCCAGAATCACCAGTTTCACGACACGCGCCTGCGTTTCGTAATGGGCGGTGACGGTCAGGGGGCCGCCCCGATCCATGGAGCGGGCTGAATTGACCAGGAAGCGGAGCAACACTTCCGCGATACCCGGGGCGTCAAACCGCATCCTAGGGACCGACCGGTCCATATCGAGTCGGATTTCGATGTTCCTCTCTTTGAAACGCGTCCGAACCTGATCAATGACACTAAGAACCACCTGGCCCAGATCATGCTCGCCGAATTCAGGCGTATAGGTCCGACTGTAGCGGCTGAGTTCGTCCATCACCCTCTCCAGCCGGGCGGCCTCCCCAAGGATGATCTCCATATACTTGCTGTTCTTCTCGTCCGATGGAAGGGTCTTCGAGAGCCTCCGAACGAACCCGCTAAGGGAGGTCAACGGATTGCGGATCTCGTGAGCCACGGCCTGCAGCGCAGCCTCGACGGTTTTCCCTTCCTCCTCGACCGCGCGATCCTCGAACTCTTTTCCGAAGGAATTGGAAGGAGCCTGGTGTTCCAAAAACCACCGTACATGCTTTTCCAGGCTTCCGTTCAGACGGGATAGCGCCTGGTTGGCTTTCTCCATTACGGTAAGCACGTCTTTCCCCGACCGCGCCTCCATCTCCAGCGCACCGGCCAGCTCGTCAACCTCCACCAACGCCCGTCCGAGCACTTCGTTTACCTGGCCCGAAGGGAGCCCGAGTACCTCTTTGACTCTTCGGTGGTAGGGGAACAGCTCTTCGCTTCTGGAGAACAGAATCTCAGCGCCCCGGTGCGCCAATTCAGTGATGCGGCAAGACCATAAAGAGTCGTTGGAAAGAGCGCTTTCGCCGTCCCACTGCTGCGTCTCCACCATGGATGGAGGAAAACGCCAGCGTTTCAGAATCAATCGGCCGACTTCCCTGTGGTTGACGCCCAGGTTCTCGGTTTCCCATCTCAGGAGTTCGGCGATGGACAGGGTCTGATGTGGATAGCTCCGGCGCTGGTCGACGTCCATGGCCTCGAACATCATGAGCTGGCCGATTTCCAATATGAGTCCCGCGACAAAGGCTTCTTCCGGATCCAGCTCTTTGATACCCGCATCGAGACACAGGCCCCGGGCCATCACGGCCCGGTATAAAGACATGCGCCAGAACTGATCGTAATCGAACCCCTTGTGGCTCTCGAGTTGAAACGTCTGTTTGAGGGAAAGGGACAGGGCGGCAAGGCGGACGCGTTTGAGTCCCAGATAGGTCACGGCGTGTAACAGGGTTTTGACGGGCTGCCGGACGCCGAAATATGGGCTGTTGACCATCTTCAGCAACCGGGTGGTCAAGGATGGATCCTGCTGGATGATTCCTACAATGTCCGAAACCGAGATCGAGTTCTCGGAAGCCGCCTCGATGAGCCGAACGGTCACGGGCGACAGCGAAGGCAAATCCCGGCCATCCTGGATCTTCTGAAGTATCTGAATCTTCTTATCCGTCATGACCCATCCGTTCAAACGCTGCGAATTGTTTAATGTAGCAGACTATGTATTCCGGCTATGTTTCTCTATTTTATATCCTCTTTTGTATCGATCCACCAACGAAGTCCACGCTATCCCAGGGCATCTACCGGCCTTGCGATACCCCCGGCTTTCCCCGGAGCGCCTTTACAGATGTTCCTCCACGATGGTGTAAACCTTCTCGAGAGCCTCGTTCAGTTGATCCGCGTTGGGGCCTCCGGCCTGAGCCATGTCCGGACGACCGCCTCCCCGGCCCCCCACCAGCTCGGCCACGCGTCCGATGATTTTGCCCGCGTGCAGCGTGTTCGACAGGTCTTTGGTCACCAGGCTCAGCAGAATGGCCTTTCCTTCCTGCACGCTGCCCAGTACGGCAACCCCGCTGCCCAGCCGATCGCG
Organism: Deltaproteobacteria bacterium; assembly: GCA_016208165.1. Lineage (NCBI taxonomy): Bacteria > Pseudomonadati > Myxococcota > Myxococcia > Deltaproteobacteria bacterium. The sequence continues at coordinate 3,774 of JACQYL010000099.1, read as the reverse complement.
GACCCGGTCCCCCAGGTCTCTCAATTCCTTGGGCCCCGGCATCTCGACCCTCGCCGCCAGCACGGAAACACCGTCGACTTTTCGGACCCGTTCCATGAGTTCACCGAGCACGTCCCTGGTCCGGCCCATTCGCGCGGCCTGCAGTTCTTTCTCGAGCTTCTTCTGGTTCGCAAGGATGCGTTCGATCTTCGAAAGGATCTCTCCGGAGGGCGCTTTCACCAGACTTCCGATCTCCCGCATCCGATCCTCGAGACCCCGGACGTAGGCGTCCGCTCCGGACCCGGTGAGGGCCTCGATACGGCGGACTCCCGCGGCGACACTGGTTTCGGACACCACTTTGAAGAACCCGATTTCGCCCGTACGGATGACGTGAGTTCCGCCGCACAGTTCGGTGCTGAAATCGCCCACGGAAACCTTGCGGACCTCCTCGCCGTACCGTTCCTCGAACAACGCTATGGCGCCGCTCCGGATGGCCTCCTCCATGTTGGTAATGGCGGTCGTGACTTCATAGTCGCCTCGTATGGCTTCATTCACCTTTTCTTCAATCCGATGGAGCACTTCCGGGTCGACCTGTTCGAAATGCGCGAAGTCGAACCGCAGCCGCTCGGGAGAAACGAGGGAGCCGGCCTGCTTCACGTGGTCCCCGAGGATGGAGCGCAAGACCGTATGCAGAAGGTGCGTGGCCGTATGGTTGCGGGCCGTGCGCATCCGCCATTCGGCCTCGGCCACGGCTTCCACTTCGTCGCCCACGGACAGGCTTCCCTTGGACACCTTGCACCGGTGTACAATGAGTTGCCCTCCGTATTTGACCGAATCCGTCACCTCGACTTCGCACCCATCAGACCGGATGATCCCGCGATCCCCCACCTGGCCGCCGGCCTCGCCGTACAGGGTTGTCCGGTCCAGCACCACTTCGACCTCGTCTCCGGCCCCGACCCGATCCACGGCCTTGCCGTTGCTCACCAGGGCCACCACCTTCGCCGGGGTGGCCTGAAGCTCGTATCCCAGGAATTCCGAGGTTGCGCCCTGCCCCAACAGGGCCCGATACGCTTCCGGGATTTCGGCGTCGCCGCTGCCTTTCCACGATTTCCGGGACTGCTCCCGTTGTCGTTGCATGGCCGCCTGGAATCCTTCCTGATCCACGGTAAAGCCCTCTTCCCGGCCCACGTCGTTGAGAATGTCCACCGGAAACCCGAACGTATCGTACAGGCGGAACGCCACCTCGCCGGGTAACGCGCGGTGGCCCTTGTCGAGCCTGGCCATTTCGTCATAGAGCAGGCTCAGGCCGTTCTCGAGGGTCTGGAAAAACCGCTTCTCTTCTCCCTGAACCACTTTGGCCACAAATTCGAGTGACTGAACCAGCTCGGGATACTGCCCCTTCATGACTCCGACCACCGCTCCGGCGATCTCGTGCAGAAAGGGATCGCGCATGCCCAGAGAGGTTCCGAAACGCACCGCGCGCCTCAATATGCGGCGTAGTACATAGCCCCGCCCTTCATTGGACGGAAGAATGCCGTCCGAAATGAGAAACGCCGCCGCCCGGGCATGATCCGCGATCACGCGGAAGCTGATGTCTTTCTTAGGATCTTCGAGATACGAGTGCCCGGAGCGCGCTTCAATGGCTTTCATAATGGGCGCGAACAGGTCCGAATCGAAATTGTTCTTCTTGCCCTGCAACACCGCGGCCAGACGTTCGAGGCCCATTCCCGTGTCAATGCTAGGCTTGGGCAAGGGCGTCATGGCTCCGGATTCGTCCCGGTTGTACTGCATGAACACCAGGTTCCACAATTCGAGATAGCGGTCGCAATCGCACCCCGGACCGCATTCCGGCCGGCCGCATCCCATTTCCGGGCCCTGATCGATGAGGATTTCCGAGCAGGGACCGCAGGGGCCCGTGTCCCCCATGGCCCAGAAATTGTCCTTTTCTCCGTGACGGGAGATGCGTTCCTCCGGCACCCCGACTTCCGTCCTCCAGAGTTCGTGCGCTTCATCGTCCTCGAGATAGACCGTGGCATACAGTTTGTCCGCCGGAAGGCCGTACCCTTGGGTCAGAAGCTCCCACCCCATGCGGATCGCTTCGCGCTTGAAATAATCTCCGAAACTGAAGTTGCCCAGCATCTCGAAAAAGGTGTGATGCCGTGCGGTCTGTCCCACGTTCTCGAGATCGTTGTGCTTGCCTCCCGCCCGGACGCATTTCTGCGATGATGCGGCTCTGCTGTACTCCCGGCGCTCGTCCCCGATAAATACGCGCTTGAATTGAACCATGCCCGCGTTGGTAAAAAGCAGCGTTGGATCGTCCTGGGGCAACAGCGACGAGCTTTTGACCACCCGGTGGCCCCGGTCCTCGAAAAATTTCAAAAACAGCGATCGGATGTCGTTTCCCGTCATGGGGCTTCCTCGGCAGGTTGTTCGTCGTCAGGGGGCGTGTGAATCAAGCCGGACTGGGCGAGGATCTTGGCTTCCAGTTTCTGCATGATATCCGGATTCTCCTCGAGGATCTGCTTGGCCGTCTCGCGTCCCTGGCCCAGGCGCTCCCCATCGTACGAGTACCACGATCCGCTTTTTTCGATGAGGTTCAAATTCACACCCAGGTCCAGCACATCGCCGGCCCTCGAGATGCCCTTTCCGTACATGATGTCGAATTCCGCTTCCTTGAAGGGCGGAGCGATCTTGTTCTTGACCACCTTGACCCGGGTCCGGTTGCCCACCACGTCCTGGCCGTCCTTGATGGCGCCTCTCGAACGGATGTCCAACCGTACGGACGCATAGAACTTGAGCGCGTTTCCGCCCGTGGTCGTTTCCGGATTGCCGAACATCACGCCGATCTTGTGCCGGATCTGGTTGATGAAAATCACGGATGTATGCGATTTGGAAATGATGGCCGTGAGCTTGCGCATCGCCTGACTCATGAGCCGCGCCTGGAGACCCATATGGGAATCGCCCATCTCGCCGTCGATCTCCGCCTTGGGCACGAGAGCGGCCACGGAATCGATGACCACCACGTCCAACGCTCCGCTGCGCACCAGGATCTCGGTGATCTCGAGGGCCTGCTCCCCATAGTCGGGCTGGGATACCAGCAACTCGTCCGTCTGGACCCCTAATTTGCGGGCATACTGCACGTCCAGGGCGTGCTCGGCGTCCACGAACGCGGCCACGCCTCCCGCTTTCTGGGCCTCGGCAATCACTTCGAGGGCCAGCGTGGTCTTACCGGACGATTCCGGTCCGAAAATCTCCGTCACACGCCCCCTCGGAATACCGCCGATGCCCAGGGCAATGTCCAGAGACAACGATCCGGTGGAAATGCAGCGTACGTCCGTCGCAACGCCTTCGCCGCCCAGTTTCATGATGGACCCTTTACCGAACTGGCGTTCGATCTGGCCAACCGCCATGTCGATGACTCGTTCCCGGTCCTGTGAGACGGCCATACCTCCTCCTTTTGATTTATCAAAGATGCGCCGAGCCGCGCTCACGCCGCAATCACAACCCGCGACGGCCGATGTGCGGGATTACACCCGCTCCCGGCCGGCGCCCGGCGATACGTTTGGAACTATTTGTATGAAGTAGCTTTCCAAATAGCATCAAACGTTGCGAAAAACAAGATTTCCTGTAATTGGTCATCGGGGGAAAACTTTTGAGAAAGTTTTCCCCCGTACCCCATAAGCGCTAACTTAAGGATTTCTTTTTTGCCAAGTTTATGGTACCATTGTCACCAAAGGAGGTGGCAATGGAGCGTTTCGTTTTTACAGAAGAAATGGAGGATTGGGAAGTACTTTT